>JBEKQR010000320.1:0-5514 GCA_049519515.1 Candidatus Korobacteraceae bacterium | reverse complement strand
TGACTGCATGGCCGAGGAGTTTGAGACCATCGTAACCCGCTGCGATGAGCCGATCGCCGATCCCTCTGCCATGGCGCAATTAATGCTGTACAAAGCGGCGCGCGATCACGGACTCAAAGTTCTACTGTCCGGTATTGGCGGAGACGAAGTCTTTTTTGGGTATGACACTTGGAATGGGATTGGCGAATCTATTCAGGTGCAGGGCTTCCTGCAGCCGGACTGGCCAAACCGGTTGCCGGGCTACGGGCGTGCGGCTTGGTTGTTGCGGGCAATCGCTCGGCCGGAATTCGCTATATGCGCCGATGAAGACGCCCGCCTTGTCGCGGAGTACGTGCAGGGCATGTCTCCCGGCGTGGATGCCGTCTATAGTTTCCTCTTTGGCAGCTATTTGGTTCACAACGGTCTCCTCTTGAGCGACAAGCTCAGCATGGCAGCCTCGGTAGAACTGCGAGTGCCATTGGTCGACCACGTTCTGATCGAATCGGTATTGGCGCTGCCACTCCAGGCACGATACTCAGAAGGCACTACCAAGCCGCTGCTCAGACAAATTGCGCCTGAAAACATACCTAGTAATATTCTGACCGGGCCGAAACGGTGCTTCGCAACGCCCTCGTCTCTTCTGAGAACACTTGTAAAAACAAACAGTGAGGCGATTTGCGAGGGCCGGCTTGCCTCTACGTGGCTCGACCGCGACCGGCTTCGTTCTCTTACGGCTAGATTGCCGCTGATCGACTCTTACTACGGCAGGGTGTCGAATGCGCTGGCATGGCGCGCGTGGGCACAACTTTCTGACCACCAGCGCCTGGCGCTCCCGTTCGCATCCTCGATCGCAGCGGAGTTTTTGTTTCGAGTACTGTGCGTCGAGCGGTGGTGGTCGAATATCTCCCGCCCGCATTGGCTATAGGGCAAGAAGACCACGGCGGAACACAATGACTGGCTTTACCTATCTGGTTTGGCAAGCTGCGGCGTTCATATTCTTGCTTGTAATGGCGTATGCGTTTTTTAAGCGGCCGCTTTGGTTCCCGGGGCTGGTCTGTGCCGGCTCGGCGACGTTCACAGGGATCAGGCTCACGCCCGACGCCTGGGGCCCAATTCGCATCTTCCACGTTATTCTCGTTGCCGGAATCTTACTTTCGCTAATGCTCCGCATAGAGCCCGTGCTGCCGAAACGGCGTTCATACGCCTCGCTGGAGAGGCTAAAATCCGCTGCGCTGCTGTCGTTCGGCCTGTTGGTGCTAGTGCTGCTGCGCCTGGCGGTGGATTACTACAGGACCGGAGTGCAATTTTACCCTCTTGAAATCAGAGATTTGGTGTCTGAATCCCTGATCCCCTGTGGGGTGCTGCTGGCCTGCAGATACCACCATGACCCGTTCCCGGAACTTCTGCGCGGTCTGACCATCGGTTCCCTGCTGGCATTGCTGCCCGCCTTAACGGATTTGGGCACTGTGGTCGAAATCTGGAGTGACTTCTTATACGGGCCTACAATCGGTTTTCACGCCTTTCTGTACCGGGATCGGAATTCGCTTGCCTACTGGGCGTTCCAAGCGGCTGTGGGCCTTTATTGCCTCTCCACCCAGAAGATGGGCCCAACTCGCCGGAGGTGCTACCTCGTGGCGGTAGGCTGCCTGTCTGTCTTCGCCTTAGCGAACCAGTCGCGGCGTGTGTTCGTGAGTTTGGGCGTGGTGGCAGTGGGTTACTTTGTACTTTGGTTCCGCAAGTCTAACACGGCATTCAGGGGCTCGACTGGGGTCTTGGCATTAGTGGCGCTCGTGTTCCTGACTTGGCTTACTGTCACTAGGTTCCAACGGTTCTCAAGTGATGAATTCGCATCGGAACTGGACCGGACCGGTGCGCAAGAGGGTTCCGTCTCGCGTGCGGATCTTTTTGTTATGGCCATTGACACTTTCCTGCAGCAGCCGCTGCTTGGGCCCGGGTTGGCTGACACCGGCTCACAGAGTGATCCTATGTACACGGAATCCGGCGAGATCGGCTTCAGACACATCGGCTTTCATAATACATTTGCGGACATCCTGGTCGGATACGGCATAGTTGGCGGGATGGGGGCGATTCTTTTCCTGGCGCTAATGCTGCCCCCGCTGGTATCCCTACGCCGGCTTCCTTCCCATGTTGTCAGGAACGAAATATCCCTGCTCGCCATTTTTTGGATTGGATTGTTGCCCGCGGCTTTTTTGGGCGGCATTTATCCCGAGCAGCCCGGGTTGCTTGCGCTACTGCCCTGCGGCATTTGCACGATCATCATCTGTCGCGAACACATGCCGCAGCCTGCCCTGCGCCAGAAAGAATTGGCAGCACAGCTAAGGCGCTATTCACCGACCGCATGATTTCCCAAGAAGAGCCGCCGGGAAAGACCGTAGAAGGAAGTTAACAGTGGGAACCAATTCAGGTACAAGCCTCCGTTACATGACCAGCGCCCAATCTGTTCAGCGCAAAGTGTCCAGCCAGACCTTTAATAACTGTCTGGTAACTGCTTTGGTATTAGCAATCGCCCTCGTCGCCTATGTGGGAACCGATCGCTGGTTCAGCGTGCTGGAGGATGAGACGATGATTGTTAACGCTGCACGTGTGCCGATTGGCGATACAGTTAGATTATTTTGGAACGACCAGGGACCTCTTGCCCACCCCCCATTGTCTGACATCCTTCTTCACTTGTGGTTGCCAATTGGAGGAGCCGCGCAATGGTCCCTCCGCCTCCTGCCAGTTCTTTTCTACTTTGGTGGTCTACTCGTTTTCGCTCTGGTGGCTCGGGACATCGGCGGAGCCTCCGCTTTCAGGTCATTGCTCGCGCTCGGGCTGCTATGGCCATTTGGATTTCACTTTGGCCGACTAGTCGGCTGGTATTCCGTATGTTTTTGTCTCGTGGCGTTAGTCACATTGACTTATTTACGTTATGTGAAGAGGCAAACTGGGCTAAGGCTAGCTGTATTCTTGCTGCCCGCTCTATGTCTCATTTATTGCAACTACTATGGTTGGGCCGTGATTGGCTGCCTGGCAATTGACCTCTACGTTAGGAGCGGCTGGACCCAGAGTAGAAAGTTCTTGCTAATTACATTCGCCACGCTCTTCCTCGCATATACACCCATGTGGATTGGCCTCGTTAGGACCAGTATTGTTTTTGCGCGCCCCGGCGGCGGGCCACATCTTACCTCTACATTTCTGCTGGCAGCATATCATTTGTATTCATTATTTATTAGTGAATCGGTAGCCCCCTGGTTTTGGTACTTTAGTGTACCGGCCTGTATCTGCATAGCGATAAGTATTCTGTTGGCCGTAATGCTAAATGTGGCTGAACGCAGGTTTATGATTTATTTTTCCCTGCTTTTTGCCGGAATAGCTCTATTAGGCATCGGTACTACCAAGCGGCTGCTGTTCATCTCAGGGTGGTTGCTTCTTGCATTCGCGCTTGCATTGTCGAATAGAGAGAAACGGACCGCCCGCAATATACTCATCGTCGCATTAACTTTTATTGCGGCGATAGGCTGGATAGGGACGGTGACAAGAAGATATTATGCTGCGCCGCATTTTATTGAACCCTGGGGCAAGATCGCTGACCAAGCGGCTGTTGAATTGGGAGATGGAGCAGAAATCGTCACGAATAGCCCCTCCTTTAGATTTTATTTGCAGTACTCGCTACAGCGCACGGGCGTTGTTTCACGGTCTTCATTACCGGGATGGGTCGAGCACCGCAATGTTATTTATGTCGGGGATTGGGAGGAGGCACAGCATCCCAGGGGATCCGTACTATTCGTGAAGGGAGTAAATACCAATTTGGTAGACCAGACGGAACGGGTAGAGGAATGGCTTCGTCATAACTGCGTAACTGGTTTTGAGCAGCAACTTGTGCCTGATTCCGGAAGTGCTCTGAAGAGGCGATTATTTAGCGACAAGAGTCAACCGCCATTCCGTATCTCGTTGGAACAGTTTGATTGCTCAGGATCAATATAGAACATCTCTGGAAGTTCCGCAGTGAGCCAGCCTGGCTTGCTCTACAGGGACCGCGCTGATACGGTGGCGTGCTCGGTTGCGAGCCTACATCGGGCGTCCGGGTAAGGGTCGCGATGAGCCGCACCGAATAGGCTGGCACCACCTATAGCCGCCGTTGGGCTAGTGATAAAAGCATGTCTGTATTAAATCAAGATAGGGGATCGCGGCTGGAAAGGTTGTCCTCTATTCTCGCCAATCCTACCGCCTATCTCGCCTATCAGTATATCGTCGGAGGGATCCGAGCACGGCAGCGATGCATTCGCGACCACGTCCGGCCGGCAGAATCAGCCGTCGTTCTGGACATCGGCTGCGGACCGGGCTACGCTGTCGAATGTTTTATTCGCCCTCGGTATTTTGGTTTCGATATTTCGCCTCAGTACATTCGCCACGCTAAGCGCAAGTTTGGCGAGCGTGTAGAATTTTACTGCCAGTACTTTGATGAGCAGACACTATCGTGGTTGCCTCAGGTCGATATTGTTCTGCTGATGGGCGTTATTCATCATATGGATGATGAGTCTGTGGTGCAGTTGCTCGAACTCGCAAAACGCAGTATGAAACCAATGGGACGGCTCTACACGCTGGACGGCTGTTACCAGCATGAACAGTCGCGGATCGATCGTTTTTTCCTTGAGACGGATCGAGGAAAGCACGTACGCGGCGAGGCAGCTTACCTGAAGTTGGTGGGCAAAGTGTTCGAAAGAGTGAATGGAATCATACGGAAAGACTTGTTTTTCATCCCGCAAACGATGCTCATTCTGGAATGCATGGATCGGCCGTAAAGCCTGGTAGCCGATTGATAGCTCTTAGCTGGTTTTAGTGGCACTGTATTCGCTGTTTGCGTGTATATCGTTGTGGTGGTAATCGTAAAATGACTCTTCCGTCTGCAGAATTCGATGAATTAGCTGAATCGTACGACGAACTTCTGAGGGACTCGATACGCGATAGATTCGCGCCTGGATCGAAGTTCTTTGCCGCGCGGAAGTGGAAGGTGATTGAGCACTTTTATGAGCGAAGCGGACGGGATCTGCAGAGTGTTGCTTGGCTTGACGTGGGCTGCGGTTTTGGGGAATTGCTGAGGCTGGGGAATTCATTTGTGCGCGAGGCTGCGGGTTGTGATGTATCCGCGGAAATGCTAGAGCGATGCCGAGATCTGAACGTGCGCGTGCAACCGTCGCCGACCTTTTTGCCTTATCCTGAGCGAAGATTTGATTTAATTACTGCGGCGTGCGTCTTTCACCACGTTGCACATGCGATGCGTCCCCTCCTGATCAAGGAAATTTTCAGAGTATTGTCGCCCGGCGGACTGTGCTGCATCATTGAACATAATCCCTGGAATCCTATCACGCAGTTGATTGTGCGTAGGACGCCGGTGGATACTAACGCACACCTGCTGACGGCAACTCAAGCACATGGATTGCTGATGAACGAGGGATTGACGCCCGCCAGTAGGAAATATTTCCTCTTGTTTCCTGAGTGCATCTACGAAAAAACAAAAGCAGTGGAAGCATTATT
>JBEKQR010000319.1:0-5532 GCA_049519515.1 Candidatus Korobacteraceae bacterium | reverse complement strand
TAATGACGACGCCTGTATCAGAATATATGCCGCAAGGGCCGGCGGAGTGTGCCTCACCTCACCGCTGGTGGCGTGCCGCGCTTGGGTGCATTGTCCTTCTGTTCGGCAGCGGAGTCGCCGCCTGGACCGCCTCGCCACAGGCCGCCATGGATTCGGCGTTGCAAACCGGCCCCGCGGGAACGATGCGTGAAACGGCCATCTCCAGCGACGGGACAAAGTTGTCATATATCCGCTGGCCGGCGTCGCCAACTGGTTACAGCCCGACGAGCGTGATCGTGCTGCACGGGATCGGATACCACGCCGAGCCCTACAAAGTTGTCGCCGATGGTCTGAACCGCGACGGCATCGATGTGTATGCGGTAGATGCCCGGGGTCACGGACGATCTGCGGGCGAACGTGGCTATGTGCCGGCGCCGTTGCAGGTGCGCAGCGATATCGACGCAGTGATATCGGCCATAAAGAGCAAGGCCCCGGATACGCGAATCTTCCTCATCGGCGATAGCATGGGCTCGGCTTTCGCGCTTGCCTATCTTACGGGCGCGCCATCGCGGGTTTCCGGCGCTGTCCTGCTGGCGCTCCCGTTGAACATTCGTAAGTCTCAGTTGTTCAGGTCCACCACGCCAAAGATACTCGTCCAGGGTCTGATGCAACCGGATGCCGGGGTTGTCAGCCTGGTCGATTCGCGTCTGGAAGAGAGCAGCCGGTCCAAAGAATTCGTCGCTCAGCGGCGCAACGATCCGCTCGCCTATAAGTCAGTCAGCGCGCATTATCTGCTGGGAATTCATCGCCTGACAAGAGGCTGGGAATCATCGGCGCGCAAGATCACTCTCCCACTGCTGGCCATGCAGGGATCGGAAGACCCCATAGCCGAGCTTAGCTCGACAAAGCGCTTCTTCGCCCTCGCCGGTTCTTCCGACAAGGAACTGGTGATACTTCAAGGTGTGCCGCACACGCTGCTATGGGACCCGGAAACGCCTCGGATACTGGAGAAGATTGGTTCATGGCTTAAACAGAGGTCTGGCCAGAGCACCACTCTTCGCTGAAGTGTCTCTAACTGCTTTTCCTCTCGCCTAATATCATGGATTCCGCGGGTGTCCCGGGACCGTCCACGCCCGCCATGTCTGCAGGGTGCGTACGAGACGTCCGCACCTACTGCCGAGCCTCCCACAGCATCACCAGACGGTAAGGGTCACGTTATCGATCCACTCGTGCACCGCGCCGCCGCTGCTCTTGTTGTCGAGTTGAAACTGGAAGCCAAGATTATTCCCGAAGCCTGCTGCGGTGGTTACGCCGCAAGTTACCTCGAGGGTGTACGGCACTCCATCCACGATCACCGTATGGTAGGTCTCGCTGTGCGTTGTCTGGTCGGTGGTTATGTACATCTGAATGTGGTGCCATACATTCGGGGTCCAATACGGGCAAGGGGCATTGGTCGCCGTCCATCCGTGGGCCGCCTGGTTATACACGCGCCAAAGCTGTTTGGAGTACTCGCACTGCATGGTCATGGAGTACTTGTAGCCCGCGACGTACTGCTGGGGACCGTTCTCGATAGCCTGAATCACAGTCTGGTCGCTATCCACCATCGCGTAGAAATCAAACTCGAGATTGCAGATCGAGTTATGTGCCCCCAGATGCCAGTACCACAGCGTGTCGAACTGGGCGCCGGAATTGTACAGTTCCGTGCTCGATCCGGAAAGCGACGGAGTGGTTTGGTTGAAGGCAATCCACGAAGTGCCAATTCCAGAACCGCCGGAGCAACTGGACGTATCGCATGAGCCGGTGTTGGTGGCTCTTTGGGCGTTAGCGAAAACCACGGCATTCGCCGGAGGAGCCGGGTAATTTACGGTGGACCCTGGCGGAGTGCTGGGCGGCGCAGGTGTCGGTGCCGGCGCAGGTGCCGGGGTGGGTGTGGGAGCGCTCGATGGCGCAGACCCACCGGTACTCGAAGTCGAACTTGGTGAAGTCGGCGACGCAGCAGTGGAGGCCAGACTTCCATTATTGTTCGATTGTGCTCCACAGCCTAGAGTGACCACTGCCAGGTAATGGCCCCTTTTGATTTGCACAGCGGGGTTAGCTTGATTTGTCGACGGGGCTCATTTTAACTTCACAATCCCAGAGCAGCTCCCGATGTACCGATCTGGCTTGGTTGAAAACGCTCTCGACAGCTTTGGCAATGTCACCGGGTTTCACAACATCGCTAATTTGGGACGCGATTTCCTTGCCATCTTTTGTGATTGAAAAGCGCAGTTTCATGGCATAATCATAACATGCATAGACGCTCAAGCAAGGGCGATGTGGTACAGAATGCTCGGCGAGTGGTGGAGGCGGCCATAGGCGCTCCGCTGACCTCGCCGAAGAGGCCGCTTCAGTTTCCAGCAAAACCCAAGAATCCGGCAGCCGTTGCGCTGGGGAAACTAGGCGGGATGAAGGGCGGCAGGGCACGCGCTGCAAAGCTGACGCCAGATCAGCGAAAGGCCATAGCCCAACGAGCCGCGCAAGCCCGTTGGGCCAAGGTAAAGACTGCGTTATAATCAGCACGCAGGGGTTCATGAGGCCCTTGCGTTAGGAACAAAGGGCAAGGTTAGATTATCGGCACCACGATCACTAGGGTTTCGTCGCCACGGCTAATGGTAATTACGACCCTCGTGATCTGGACCAAAATCGTTACGGTCCGAGACACATAGAATCCCCTTTCCGAGCCGCCCGGTCTGCTGCCGGACGGTTCTTCATTTAGCAGAATTTTTCTCGACCACAACCTTCAACGATCCCCGGCTGTCGTCGGAGTCCTTGTAGATCACATTGAAGATTCCGGACGCCATTTCCAGCCACTTCTTGCGATCCTCAGTGGTCCATTCCGATTTGGGCTCGGGAAGCTCATTGAGCAACCCTTCAATCAAGGGGTGCCTGCGATCTTTGTCGTCGCTCTCTTTCTTTTTCTTCTTGTCGCTAGGCTCTGGCTCTGGTTCTCCCGCCGGCGGAACAGCCGCACTACCTCTCGTGGCGGGCCGAACAAGTCGATTGGAACCAGACCAGAAAAAGTCGGCCGAGGACGCAGAACGCTGAAACGCTTGGCGAGCCTTGCCTTTCTGTTTGGCCGCTACACCCATCTTCGCAATTTCACTTTCGAGTGCGTCAGCGGGGGGCAAGGTGCCGTTCTTGTATTGTTCGTAGATTCGGCTGTAAAGGGGAACCTTTAAAAAAGCATCGACCTTTGCCGCCTTTTCCTGCTGGGGATCGTTGAGCCGTTTTCCGAGGTCGGTGAGCGTTACCGTTCCCTGTGCGTAGGTGACTAAACCGAAAGTCTTAGCCGTCATCACCCGCATCCTGAAACCGCCGCCCTTTGCAGCCTGATTGAGGTGAGCCGCGAGCTGATCCCAGCCACAGCTAGAACCCCCAACTTGGTGAACGCCCTGCGCGACCTCTACAGCCGCGTCAAGGTCTAAATATGGGAACTCGATAGTCGAGCGTCCCCGCTTGCCATCTTCCGTCTCCGGGGATTGCTCAGCTTCTTCAAGTTCATTAACTTCCGCTTCATCATTTGCCATCAATGTCGCTCCTAATGCTGGACTGGCATTAAGATAATACCTAAAATAGGGTTACGCAAGCCCAAAATGGCATAAATCGGCATTTATTTTTATGACGCTGTCATTATTCGCTTGACTGCATACGCGCTCAAGCACATAATTACAGCATTATGAATTGCTTAAGCCTCGAACGAAAAGCCCAAGTCGTAAAAGCCCTGGTAGAGGGAAGCAGTATTCGGAGCACGGCCCGGATGATGGGCGTCTCCAGAAACGCCATCTTTAAGCTACTGGCGGACCTTGGAACTGCCTCTGCTCAGTACCACGACAAATACGTTCGCAACGTCCGCGTGCGTCGCTTGCAGGCCGACGAGATTTGGGCGTTTGTCGGGGCGACGAAAAAGAACGTCACACCAGAGCAGAAGCAAGCAGGCTGGGGCGACGTGTGGACGTGGACGGGAATTGACGCCGATACCAAACTCTGTGTTTCGTACTTCGTCGGCTTACGGGATAAAGGTTGCGCCCACGAATTTATACAGGACCTGGCTGAGCGCATCAAGGGTCGTCCCCAGATCACGACCGACAGCCTGAAGGGATACGCGGATGCGATTGAAGCGGCATTCGGCGCGGATGCAGACTACGCTCAATTGCAGAAGATTTTTGGCGCCCCATCCGAACAGGAACAGCGGCGGTATTCCCCCGCTCGGTGCATAGGCGCCGATCTGAAAGTGGTGAGTGGAAATCCCGATCCCAAGCATGTGAGCACGAGCTACGTGGAGCGCCAGAATCTAACGATGCGGATGAGCATGAGGCGCTTCACCCGGCTGACGAATGCGTTCTCAAAGAAGATCGAGAATCACTGCCATTCCGTGGCACTCTATTTTCTGTACTACAATTTCGCTAGGGTTCATCAGACGCTCCGCGTCACGCCAGCGATGGAGGCGGGCCTAGCGGATCATATCTGGTCAATTGAAGAGATGTGCGCTTTGTTGCCTGAGCGGAAATCTCCAGTTGCGGCGATTGACCGGGCGCTACTCCTGAAAGCCATGGGCGGCAGAATGTGAGCAATATCACGCCGCGATGTGATAACATAATTATCAGGGTTGTACCGTGTTCGTTACTGTAGTAACTTCAATCCATCTAATTGAATGTGGTATCAACGTGCAGGTATGCGTGTTATGATCTGCACCCAAACAAAGCGAGCGGCATTTTAGCCCGCGCTGGGAGAAATGTTTATGGCGACCGTGACCAAAAAGTCGGCGAAAAAACCCAAAGCCTCGACTCCGGCCATGGCCTTCCATGGCTCTACCAAGGACGGAACGAAGCATGTCGTAGGTATCGGAAATCTACGGGTGATGATCGTCCCAGATGGCGATTTCTGGTTTGCCCAGGGCATGGAAATTGATTATGCAGCTCAGGGCAGCTCCTTGGCAGATGTGAAGAAAAAATTTGAAGCCGGATTACGGGCGACAATCCACGAACATCTGCGGATTTATGGAAATATTGAAAAGATTCTGCGGGTGGCACCCACTGCAGTATGGCAGGAGTTCGTGTTCGCACCTCCAGGAACGCGGAAGCTGTACTCGCAGCTTTCGATGCATGAGTTGAGCGCCCTGCTTCCATTTCAGCAGATTGAATACATAGAGCAGCGCGCAGCCTAATGACGGATATTGGCGATGTGGCCAAAAGCGTTGTTATCGAGGTTCTACGCGCCCATGGCGTGGAGGTATCAGAACAGCAAGACGGGGAGCCCGGAATGATGCTGCTCGTTAAAGGTGATTTGCTGGAGGTGCGTGATATTCCAGAACGCGCCTCCAAAAGATTGCTCCAATATTTCAGCCGCACCTACAAGATTCCTATCCATCATTTTTACAATCCCCAAATGCTCCCAGATCGCTTGGACCCCCCAAAACTTCCGAACTGAAGCCTGTGCAAATCAAAAGGGGCCATTACCCACTGCCAGGCAAATCAGCGCCACTGCGCTGAGTAACATCGCTTTTGTCAGGAGCTG
>JBEKQR010000318.1:0-5538 GCA_049519515.1 Candidatus Korobacteraceae bacterium | reverse complement strand
GCCATCGACGGCCTCCACCGCGCGGATGGTCGGAGGAATCTGCCCGCTGTGTCCCACCATGTCGGCGTTGGCGAAATTAACGATGATCACGTCGAAGGTTTTTCCCTCGACGGCTTTCACCACGGTTTCAGCGATGCCCTTGGCGCTCATCTCCGGCTGCAGGTCATAGGTGGCGACCTTTGGCGACTGCACCAGGATGCGCTCTTCGCCCGGGAACGGCTTTTCCACCCCGCCATTGAAGAAGAAGGTGACGTGCGCGTACTTTTCCGTCTCCGCCACGCGCAGGTTGCGCATGTTCAGATTGGCCATAACGTTGGCCAGAATGTTGTTCAGGCGCTCGGGAGGCACCACCACCGGCAGCCGGAACTTGGCGTCGTACTCGGTCATGCAGATGTACTTCAGGTTTTTTGGCGCCTCGTTGCGAGGAATCGTCTCGTCCAGCGCGGCGGCATCGGGCAGGTCGCGCCCGCCTTCCGCGGTGACGCCGCTCGCGCGCGCCAGGCAGCGCGTGATTTGCCGCGCGCGGTCCGCCCGGAAGTTGAAGTTGATCACCGCATCTTCATCGCCGATGGTCGCCAGTGGCTCGCCTTGACTGCCAACGCAGACGAACGGCACTACGAACTCGTCGGTGACGCCGCGATTGTAAGACTCTTTCATGCCGCGCACGGGATCGGCATATTTCTCCACGGACTTGCCGTGCACCATGGCGTCGAAAGCCTTCTTTTCGCGGTCCCACTTGCGATCGCGATCCATGGCGTAATAGCGCCCGCTCACCGTCGCGATTTTGCCGGCGCCGTACTGGCGCATCTTCTGCTGCAATTGCTCGATGAAGCCCGCGCCCGAAGTGGGCAAAGTGTCGCGCCCGTCCATGAAGCAGTGCACGAAGACGCGCTCCACGCCGTTCTCCTTGGCCATGCGCAGCAAGGCATAGAGATGCTGCTGGCGCGAATGCACGCCGCCGTCGGAGAGCAATCCGCAGAGATGCAGCCTGCGGCGGCCGCTGCCGGCGTGCTTCATGGCATCGAGCAACACCGGATGGCGGAAGAACTCTCCGTTCTCGATCATCAGATCGATGCGCGTGATGTCCATGTAGACGACGCGCCCGGCGCCGATGTTCAGGTGCCCGACCTCGCTGTTGCCCATCTGCCCTTCGGGCAGGCCGACAAAGCGCCCGCTGGTGTGGATCAGGGTGTTGGGATAATCAGCCAGCAGCTTGTCGTAGTTGGGCTTGCGCGCCAGCGAAATGGCGTTGGCCTTCGACGGAGGGGCATAACCCCAGCCATCGAGGATGATTAGAACGAGAGGTTTCGGCTTCGGCATTTCAGATTTAAGATTGCAGATTGCAGATTTAAGATTTGGTTCTCCGTTGGGCCGTAACTCTTGATGCAGCGATTATCGAAAGCAATTCATTCCCTTCCCGCAGCAGCTCCGATATGCGCCGCTCCGGAAGAATCGACGATTCAACCAGCAGTTCTAACCAGAAGACAGTCTCGTCTGCCTCTTCTATGACCACTGCCAGTTTGGAGATAAATTCAGCCCGAGATCTTGCCCGGCAAGCCGCCCGATAATTTGCCGCTAATGACGTCCCGCTACGTAGAAGCTGCTTGCCAATTATCTGCGCCTCGGTGGTAAGCGGAAGAGCCTGGAAAAGACGCACGATCCGAATTGCGAACTGCTTTGTACGTGCTCTCAGTTCGTCAGCATTCATGATCTTCAATTATCTTCAATCTTCAATCTGCAATCTGAAATCTTCAATACCTTTCAGGCTCCTGCCCCTTCCATGAGTTCGCCGTCGTAATTGAGCGCGGCCAGTCCCAGGAAATTTGCGCCCGCTCCCAACTGCTCTTCGATGCGCAGCAGTTGGTTGTACTTGGAGATGCGGTCGGTACGCGAGGCCGAGCCGGTCTTGATTTGTCCGGTGCCGGTGGCCACCGCCAGGTCGGCGATGAAAGCGTCCTCGGTCTCGCCGGAGCGGTGCGAGATCACGGCGGTGTAGCCGTTGCGCCGCGCCATCTCGATGGCCTCCAGGGTTTCGGTGATGGTGCCAATCTGGTTTAGCTTGATGAGAATCGAATTGGCGACGCCTGTGTCGATGCCACGCGCCAGGAGCGCGGAGTTGGTCACGAAGATGTCGTCACCCACCAGTTGGATGCGGTCGCCAAGCTCGTCGGTAAGCATCTTCCAGCCCTCCCAGTCGTCCTCGGCCAGTCCATCCTCGATAGAGACGATGGGATACTGCCGCACCCAATCGGCATAGAACTTCACCATCTGCGCGGAGGTGTGGCTCGACTTGTCGCTCTTCTTGAATACGTACTTGCCATCGGCAAAGAACTCGCTGGCGGCGGGATCAAGGGCGATGGCGATCTGTTGGCCCGGCTTGTAGCCCGCCTGCTGGATGGCTTCCAGAATCACCTCGATGGCCTCGGCGTTGGCCTTCAGCGACGGCGCGAAGCCGCCCTCGTCGCCGACGGCGGTGTTGTAGCCCCTCTTCTTCAGCACGCTTTTGAGCGCGTGGAAGGTCTCGGCGCCCCAGCGCAGGGCCTCGCGGAAGGACGGAGCGCCCACCGGCATGACCATGAATTCCTGGAAATCGACGTTCGAATCCGCATGCGCGCCGCCGTTGATTATGTTCATCATCGGGCACGGCAGTATGTTGGCATTCACCCCGCCCAGATAGCGGTAAAGCGGCAATTCGTAGTGCTCGGCGACGGCGCGGGCGGCGGCCATGCTCACGGCCAGAATGGCGTTGGCT
The DNA here is from genome assembly GCA_049519515.1 of Candidatus Korobacteraceae bacterium. GTDB lineage: Bacteria > Acidobacteriota > Terriglobia > Terriglobales > Acidobacteriaceae > CAWBRT01. The sequence continues at coordinate 2,786 of JBEKQR010000318.1, read as the reverse complement.
CCCAGCTCGCCTTTGTTCTCGGTGCCGTCGAGCTCGATCATGCGGGCATCGATTTCCGCCTGGCGCGAGGCGTCCATATCCACCAGCGCCGGAGCTATCACGTCATTGACATTGCCGACTGCCTTGAGAACGCCTTTTCCCAGGTAGCGGCTCTTGTCGCCGTCGCGCAGCTCCACCGCCTCGTGCTCGCCGGTGGAAGCGCCGCTGGGAACGATAGCCCGTCCCCTGGCGCCGCTCGCCAGCGCCACTTCGGCTTCGACGGTGGGATTGCCGCGCGAATCGAGAACTTCCCGCGCATGGATCAGTTCGATTTCAGTCATGATGATTTCCTTTTGTGGATTGGCCCGCGACAGCCGTCTGGCCTTCACCCCAACAAGCGCAACCGCGGCACTTGCCGGGAACCCCGTGCGGGCCGAGCACTCAGTTTGGGCCCCGGCCATGGATCAAACTTCCGATTATAGCGGTTCCGCCAGCCCAACAACGGCAGATACGGACCGGCGAGGAATGGGCCGCTTTGGTTATTGCCAGACTAGATGAGTATCTTCCATGATTCCCGGCACACTTTACGAATTGTCCTGGCGTGTTACCTGTTTTACGCTGCCTTTACAGGCTGTGGGCTGAGATTTGTTTCTCGGCAGCCTGGTGAGGCGAGGCGTCATTGCCTGAATCTCCGCCCCCAGGAGAGAGGTTTACCATGAAGCGCCGGTTAGCAGTCTCCCTTTGTACTCTTGTAGTGCTGGCTGGAAGCGCCTTGGCGCAGCAGTCATATAAGCCATCCGCGGTCAATCCGCCGGAAAGAACGCACCGCGCCCGGCGCGGCCTGGAGCGGCGAGGACCGACCGCCTGGGTGCTGCCGACGGGAACGGCGTTGCGCATCAGGCTGGAGCGCCCGCTCTCCACCAGTAAAAACCGGGTTGGCGATAAGTTCGCCGGCATGCTCACCGAGCCTGTGGTGGTTGATGGCCAGGACGTGGTGCCGGTGGGCGCGCACATCACCGGCCGCGTCGAGCACAAATCGCAACCCCGCCGTTTCAAGGGACACCCGTCCCTGCGGCTGCATGCGGAGCGGCTGCTGCTTCCCAATGGGCAGGCGTTCTGGATCAACGCCACCGTGGTGGATAGCGGCAACCCCAGGCATACCAAAGTGAACGAGCGCGGCGACATCACCGGCTCGAGCTTCTCCAAGCACCAGAAGATCGAAACCATTGCCCTGGCTGGTGGCGGAGCGGTGGCCGGCGCGGTCATTGCCGGTCCGGTTGGCGCGGTGGTCGGCGCGGGCGCCGGCGCGGGCGCATCCGGGGCCCACTACATGCTGAAGCACCCTGCGCTGGATCTGCCCGCAGGCACGGTCCTGATTCTGGAGTTGAATTCCCCTGTCCACATGGGGCACGCGGAATGGGCCTCATCGCGAGAGGGACGCTGAGTTCAGCCCGGCACGCGCAGAACACGACGCGTGCCGGGGACCCCGGCTAGAGTTATGCCTCTCCACATAACTACCGTTTCCTGTAGGCTCTAATTGCGTCACAATTTCCGAGACAGCAGACTCGTTGGACAACAAGGCAGCTAAATTGGATTCGAGGAGAGCCTGTGCTTTTTCGCCATAGCGGGGAGATCTGGCGGGATTTTCCGCAACTCAGCGCGGGGGTGCTGCTGGTCCAGGGTGTAGACGCTCTTCATGGCGTGCCCGATGCCGTCGCCGCTCTATGGGCTGCGACAAAGGAGAGATTGGCAGGGGCAAGCGAGGGAGATCTGCCCGAGATTCAGGCTTGGCGGCGAGCGTTCTCCGCCATGGGCGTCAAACCCACCCAATATCGCTGCGCAGCGGAGTCGTTGTTGCGGCGCTTCCGCAAGGAAGGCTCCATCCCACCCCTCAATCCGCTCATAGACCTATGCAACGCGGTATCGTTGCGCTTTGCCACGCCGGTAGCGGTGTTCGACCCGCGGCGGCTGACGGGATTCCTTGAAGTTCGCTACGCCAAAGGCGATGAGATTTATACGCCCTTTGCCGGGCCGGACGAGAACCCGCAGCCGCGGGAGATTGTGTTCGCAGACGAAGCCGGGCGAGCCCATTCGCGCCGCTGGAGCTACCGCCAAAGCGGCTACTCGGCTGTCTCGGAGACTACAAAGACCGCGCTGATCGTCGCCGAGGCCCTGCATTCTGCCTCGCGTACGGATATGCCTGAACTTGTGAATACGCTGCAGGCGCATCTGGTGCAGGCGGGCGCTGGCGCCATACGCTCGGGGATTCTCACCGGGCCGGGAGAATTTGAGTTCAACGAAGACACATAGCGTGTCCATCCCGCCAGGAAGGTCGCCATTAAACCTTGCATCGCCCCTACGGGGCCCGACGGTTCTACTTAACCTACCCAGCGCTGAAGCGCTGGGCTAACTTGCACCCCGCAACATTGCCGCTACGCGGCGGTCAGTGTACTTTGTTCCACCTTTCCTGCCGTACACGAGATTCACACGCACACCATTACACACGCTTCCCCAGAAAAACGCCTGCGTAGTAAGGGTGGGTGAAAGACGGCTCATTCCGCCGGTCCGTAGATGTTGCCCGCCAGAACCTCTTCCGGCGCAATCTGCAACTGGATTGAGCCTTCTTCTGGCAGGGCGTCGACCGGCAAGCCCTGCTGCCACAGCGTGTAGCGCAAGCTGAGCGTCTGGCCCTGCCGCGCACCGAGCAGCGCAAGCGGCAGCTTGAATTCGAAGATCGCGGCGAGGGCGACTTCGACGCCGGCGGGGTTCTCTGGGACGGCCAGTACCGCCTCCTTCTGGTTGCCGCC
>JBEKQR010000317.1:0-5540 GCA_049519515.1 Candidatus Korobacteraceae bacterium | reverse complement strand
GCTGCGTCTGGACGGATTTGTTCCTTCCGGAAACGGGCACGTTGTGGCGCACGGCGATCATCTCGGCCACGATGGCCACCGCGATCTCCTCCGGGGTGACGGCGCCGATATCCAGCCCGATCGGGGCATGGACACGCTCCAGCAGCTCGCGCCGCACGCCTTCCTTTTCCAGCTCCTTGTAAACGGTGAGCACTTTGCGCTTGGAGCCGATCATGCCGATGTAGCGCGCCGGGGTCTCAACCGCCCAGCGCAGCACGCGCATGTCGTCGCGATGGCCGCGGGTAACGATCACCAGGAAACTGGAGCGCGAAGGCCGCAGCTTGGCCAGGCTGGCCTCCATCTCGCCGGCCATCACTTCGCGCGCCTCGGGGAAGCGCTCGCGGCTGGCGTAACTCTCGCGGTCGTCGATGACCGTGGTCTCGAATCCGGCCACCTGCGCCACGCGGTAGAGATACAGCGCCACGTGTCCGGCGCCGAAGATGAACAGTTCGGTCGGGGGAAGCACCGGTTCCACGAAGACCTCCAGCGTGCCTCCGCACACCAGCCCGGTGTTGTAGCCCGGGTCGTTGTTGAGATTGAAAGTCAATGTGCGGGGCTTCTCTTCCTCCATGACCTCGCGGGCCGCCTGCCAGACCTCGGCCTCGACACAGCCGCCGCCGATTGTCCCGACCATGGAACCGTCGTCGCGCACCAGCATCTTGGCCGTGCGGAATGACGGTATCGATCCCTGCACGTTGGTGATGGTGGCCACAGCGCCGCGGCGGCCGGCTTTCCGCAGGCTCACAATCTCTTCGTAGATATCCATTGCCACTATTTTGGCCCGTCCGGCCCACCGGCACAAGCGAAGTTTCAGCCGCCCTGTGGCCGGCTTTGAACGATGCCCCCGCAGGGCGGCCAAGCTGTGCGCGATTTTGAGAGTAGCGCCGCCCCCCGGCGGCGGGCCCGGGCGAGAAAACGGAGACCGCCGGCGAGAGCGCCGGCGCTACGATGTTTGCGCTCACATTCGCAGCCGTTGGCAGATGTGGGGAAGTAAAATGCGTTTCCCTCCAGCGCTCGCTGGGGCTGGCAGCGTCTCCGCCGCCCACGCTGGCATCAAACAAATAGCGCCTGTAAAATGGAGATGTTATGGAAACGACTGACCCCAAAGGCGTTTGGGCTGGCGATCCAAGCGGCGTCGAGCGCGCCGAGAATCTCGCCGGAGACCCGCAGAGCCCGACGCGCATCGCCCGCCTGGCCTTCGGCGGCAGCGCCGAGCAGGAGGGCGTGGTGCTCACCACCCTCGACAACGCGGTGAACTGGGTGCGCAAGAACTCCATCTGGCCCATGACATTCGGGCTAGCCTGCTGCGCCATCGAGATGATGTCGATGGGGGCCTCGCGCTTCGATATCGCCCGCTTCGGCGCCGAGGTCTTCCGGCCTTCGCCGCGGCAGGCGGACCTGATGATCATCGCCGGACGCGTTTCCCAGAAGATGGCGCCCGTCATCCGCCAGCTCTACCTGCAGATGCCCGAGCCCAAGTGGGTAATCTCAATGGGAGCGTGCGCGACCTCGGGGGGCGTCTTCAACAACTATGCATTGGTTCAGGGGGTCAACCAGTGGATTCCGGTGGATGTCTATGTCCCCGGATGCCCGCCGCGCCCGGAGCAGCTCATCTACGCCATAACCCTGCTGCAGAAGAAGATCCAGGACGAGCGCGGCTCGTTCAAGCGGGCGCTGAATTTGGCTGAATAGATTCTCTCCCCACATTTGCACCTGCGGCAAATGTGGGCCACCTCGAAGCAATTCCGAAAAAGTGTGCTCTCTCTCCACATTTCTAAGCCGCGCCCCACATCTGCCGTAGTTAGCAGATGTGGGAACTTCAAGGAATGGGCCATCCTTAACGTTCCGCCAAAGCTTTACTCCCGCCCGCCTGTGCTTTGGCTGCGTCTGGCTTCTGAGCGCCGGGAGTGGGCGGCAGTTTCTTCAGGATCAGCAACTTCGAGCGGCCCTCGCGTCCCCCGGGAACATAGATGAGCCTGTTGCTGGGGTCGAAGGCCAGGACGTGTCCTTTCACGTCGATCGGAAGCTCGTCCTGGAGGGTGAGCCGGTCGGCGGCCTGCATCGTCATCACCGACCCGCTGGAGATGGCAAACAGCGTGCGCTCAGGCGCATACAGCCAGAGCTGGTCCACGCCGCCGGGCGCGGGCACGCGAGCCAGCTCGGAGCCGGTCTTGGCGTCCAGCGCCAGCACGGCAAAGCGGATGGCCACGTAGATGCGGTCAAGCTGCTGATCGTAGGCGATCCCGGTGGGCATCGACCCGGTCAGGCTGAAGCTCTTCACCGGCTTCAGCTCGCCGTCGAACGCCTGGATCTTTTTCTGGTCCTGCAGGCTCACATATACCAGCTTGCGCTCGGAGTCGTAGGCCAGGTCTTCCGGACGCCCCTGCGCGTCCGCCACGTGGGTAGCCGTTCCCAGTTGCGGGTCGACGCTGAGCAGCCGCTGCGCGTTGGTGCAGCTTACGTAGAGCAGCTTCGTCTGCGGAGCATAGATCAGCTTCTCCGGGGTAAAGGGCAGGGTGATCGTGCGCTGCACCTGGAAATCGCCGGCCGAGAGCACGACAATATTGTTTGCCCCGGAGTTGGCGACATACACCCGCCCGTTCTCCTCGTCGACGGCGATGCCTTTCGGCTGCGACATGTTATTCACTTTGCCGATCAGCCGCCGCCGGGCGACACTGAAGATGTCCACCGTGTTGGTCGCCGCGTGCGAAAGCAGCAGCGTGCCCTTGGCGAACGCAATGCCGTCGAATCCGGGCGTGCCCGGCAGGTCGATCATTCCCACCTGTCGTATGTCCGAGCCCCAGGCGCAGACGCCTACCAACAGCAACGGAAGAAGAAACTTAAGCTTGTGCATCCTGATCCCGTAAGTACTGGAAACTAGCGTGCGGCGGAAACGCTGCTGGGCGTTTCCGTCTGCGCGGTCTTGCAGTTCGTTCCCCGCTCGATGGCCGTGCCCTCTTCGTAATCGTTCCAGGTGACGATCATCAGAAACGGCAGCGGATGCTCCGGCGGGTAATAGCGCCGGAAGACGCGCAGCGAATCCTCGAAGGTGCGCCCGCAGCGCGGGTCCATGTGGCGGTTCAGGCTCCAGGAAGCGCGCGCGTCGTTGAATCCCGGCCAGGCGGCGCCCACCACCAGCTTGTCCGGGTACTGCTTGTTCATGGTGACGTAGAAGTGCTCCAGGTATTGCTCGCCCCAATTGCTGCCATCCGCCTTCCAGCCCGGTTTTCCGGGAGAAACCCAGGCATAGAAACCGTCAAAGGCGCTGGCGAACTTGATGTATGGGTCCTTGTAGATCAGCAGCGGCGAGACTTCCCAGCCGTTCACGGCGGCGCGCACCCGGTTCCAGTCCGTGTGCCTCTGCTTGGGGAATATGAAGATCACCGGATGGCCCTGGTAGCGGAGGTAGGACCGGCTGGGCGTGTCGGCCTTCGGCCCAATGTAGTGATCGTAGGCGTATTGCAGGTCGTTGATGACCGCTCCGGTCGTGTCTCCCGCGCTGCTCTCGTCCTCGTCGTACATGATGGCGACCTTGAAGCCGGTTTCGCCGGCCAGCCGCTGCATCAGGGAATAGCTCTGGTCTTCAAAGCGGTGGCGCTGTCCGTACCAGTTGACGACGAAGCCGGAGATGCCTAAACGCTTGGCTTCCTCGATCTGGTGCTCCAGTACCGTGCGGTCCTGCGACGAATAGCCCACGTCGATGTGCCCGGAGCGGCCGAACCACGGCTGGTAGGCGGCCAGCACTACCGGACCGCCGTCGGCGGCTTGCAAACCGGTGGTGCGCAAGGTTTTCTGCAGGTCCGCCTTGCCGCAGGCAATTTCCAGCAGGAGCGCCGCCGCGGCCAGGGCCAGAAGGCCCCACCGGGACCCCCGGCGCGCCGTTGGGCGGGTTGGCGTCGAGTGGCGGCAAGTGCTAGGGCTGGCATCCGGCAGGCGCCGCGTTTGCATCAGCCTGGGGGAACAGTTTGTAGAAAAGCCGGTGCTCGGGTTGTTCGATGGCATACTCTGAAATCCAACGTGGTTGGATGTAAAAACCAGCAGCAACGTTGGTTGCCGGATGCTGTGCATCTAATTTGCCAAAGGCATCGCTCGCCCCGAAAAGCGCATTGTCCCCCTACAGCGAACGTCACACAGCGTTTATCGGGGGGCCGGCGCGGTGAGCTGGCCCTAGGCCAGCGCCGGGATTGGGCGGCTCGCCCGGGCAGAAACCGCTGATCGTCGAAAGGAGAGTCTAATGGCAGACGCAAAGGATATGGAACCGCTCGACACCTACAACATCCGTTCATTTGAGAAGAAACAGGAGAAACAGATGGCAGGCGTCAAACCGGTTCCCGACGGATACCACACAGCAACTCCCTACCTGATCGTGAGCGACGCGGCCAAGGCTATCGACTTCTATAAGCGGGCCTTCGGCGCCACCGAGTTGATGCACATGGACGGCCCCAATGGCCGCGTCATGCACGCGGAGATCAAAATCGGCGACTCGATCATCATGCTGGGCGAGGAGAATGCCCGGGCCGGCGTCCGCAGCCCGCAGTCGCTTGGCGGCTCACCGGTATTCTTGTACCTCTACGTCGAGGATTGTGACCGGGCCTTCAACCAGGCAGTCGAGGCGGGAGCAAACACCGTCAACTCGGTGAAAGACCAGTTCTATGGCGACCGCAGCGGCAGCGTGAAAGACCCGTTTGGACACTCCTGGTGGATTGCCACCCACAAAGAGAATGTTTCGATGGAGGAGATCCGCCGGCGCATGGCGGCCTAGTCCGGCGCAAGTGATGTCGTGCAAGTGATGGCGTGCCCCGCATCTGCTGCAGTTGGCAGATGTGGGTTCTTAGGAGCCGTGACCCTGTAGCGCCGCCGCTCCCGGCGGCGGGCACCCGTCGGAGAAAACACCGGCGCTACGCCCCCACATTCGCCGAAAAACGGCGGATGTGGGCCACCAGTCGTAGGTCGGGGTGGCCCATATCTGCTGCTGTTGCAGATGTGGGGCAGTTCGATTATGGGGAGCTAGAACGGAATATCGTCGTCGGTAATTTCCGTTCCCTTGGCCGCGCCGGCTGCGCCTGCCGTACCGGGCGACCCGGTTGCGCTGCGCTGGTCGAACTCGTTGCCTGCCGCCGCCCCGCGCGAGCTTGCGCCGGAGTCGCCAGCCTGGTCAAAGCCGCCGCTCTCGCCGCGTGCGCCCCCAAGCAGCACCAGGTCGTGGGCCACAATGTTCGTCATGTAGCGCTTTTGCCCGGTCTGCTTGTCGTCCCAGGAGTCGGTGCGCAGGCTGCCCTCGATGTAAACCGAGCGTCCTTTCTTGAGATACTCGCCGGCGATCTCCGCCAGCCGCGCCCAGCAGGTAATGTTGTGCCACTCGGTGCGGTCCTGCCACTCTCCGTTCTTGTCCTTGAAGCGCTCGTTGGTCGCCAGGCTGAACTTGGCCACGGCGGTCCCCTGGGGCGTGTACTTCACCTCGGGATCTTTTCCGAGATTGCCGATCAGAATGACTTTATTGA
>JBEKQR010000316.1:0-5565 GCA_049519515.1 Candidatus Korobacteraceae bacterium | reverse complement strand
TTCGACACGGAGTTCGACAGGCTGCGCCAGCGAAGGGCAGAGTTGATTCGGCAGCTGCGGGACAAGCTACGGTCTGCTGACGTGGTCCCGGTGGAGATCCTGTGAACAGACGAAACTGGTGATAAGGCGATTTCTCATCAATCAATAGTGGCTGGCTACAAAGTGTTGACTTTCGCGATGGCCGGTGTATCTTTCCAGTGTTCCCCAAGCTAGATCAGGCATCCGGGTTTCGGGTTTCCAAGCGGCCCAACCAAATCGGCCCCAGGGTGGTGTTCTTCGTAGCAAGACTTCAGTCATTCGGGTGCTCAAGAAGCCCTTCCGTTTTGCCAGGGAACTTCCAAACTGAAAAGAGGGGGAGACATGAAACCTCGTTTTGTGATTGCCGCCTTGTTGGTCCTCGCACTGGCTGTCCCAGCGACGATGCTCGGGCAGCAAGGTGGCGCATTTTCCGTCGACCAGGTAAACGCTATTTATCCTGAGGTTGAGGCGCTGTACATCGACCTGCACCGCAATCCCGAACTGGCGTTCCAGGAGAAAGAGACGGCGGCCAAGCTGGCCGAGCGCATGCGGGCGCTGGGCTATGAGGTAACCACCGGCGTCGGCGGCACGGGCGTGGTAGCCGTGCTGAAAAACGGACCGGGACCCACGGTGATGCTGCGCACCGACATGGATGCCCTGCCAATGGCGGAGAAGACCGGACTGCCGTTTGCTAGCACGGTGACGACAAAGAACGCTGCCGGCGCCATGGTTCCCGTCATGCACGCCTGCGGGCACGACACGCACATGTCGGCCTGGATCGGTACCGCCAAGCTGATGGCGCAGAACCGCCAGCGCTGGCATGGGACGATGGTCATGATCGGCCAGCCGGCGGAAGAGATCGAGCAGGGCGCCAAGGCCATGCTCAAGGATGGGCTGTTTACGCGCTTTCCCAAGCCCGACTTTGTCATAGGCCTGCACGACACGCAGTTGTTGCCGACCGGGCAAATTGGTTTCCATTCCGGCTACGACATGTCGGCCAGTGACCGCGTTGCGATCAGCATCTTTGGCCGCGGGGGACACGGCGCCAGGCCACATACGACAGTTGATCCCATCGTGATCGCCGCGCGCACCATACTTGCCTTACAGACGCTTGTCTCGCGGGAGAACGACCCGTTGGAGATGGCAGTTGTCACCGTCGGCAGCATCCATGGCGGAACCGTGGGCAACATCATTCCCGACGAAGTCAAACTCGAACTCACCGTGCGCTCCTTCAACCCGCAGGTGCGGAAGAAACTGCTGACCGGGATCGAGCGCATAGCCAAAGCGGAGGCGCTGGCTGCCGCCGCACCGCGCGAACCGCTGGTGGAGGTGCTATTCAGCGGCGGAGCCGTGTACAACAATCCGGAGCTGACCACGCTGGCTGTCGCCACTCTGCGCCGCGCGCTGGGGGCGCAAAACGTGGTCGAAGTGGCACCGGTCACCGCTTCTGAGGATTTCGCCGCCTATGGTGCGGCTGGTGTTCCCGCGCTTTTCCTGCATTTCGGAGCGGCGAACGCGGCGAAACTGGCCGCCTCACAGCAAAGCGGCATACCGCTGCCGGGAACGCATTCCCCGCTGTGGGCACCCGAGCCGGAATCCATCAAGACGGCAATCATGGCGGAAACGGCAATCCTGCTGGACCTCTTCGATGGGAAGTGAAACAGAACGCGGGTTGTGGACGGATGATTGCGCTATTCGGAAATCTAGCGCCGCAAGGGCTGGGCTGCGATTATTGGATTGGCCGCAGCCCTTTCCTTTGAATACCAATGTCGTCGCGCTTTCCGACACTGCAAACGCGAATCCACGATGACGCTGCGCCGCACCGATGTAGTCAGCCGGTTCCCCGGAGGCGAAGACGTGGTTGTGCGCCTGGGAGGCGACGAATTCGCTATCCTTCTCGACGATATCAAAGAGCCAAGTGATGCCCTTCGCGTAGCCGATCGCATCGCGCAAAACCTCCAGCAACCCTTTTATGTGGGTGGCATGGAACTGTCGGTTACCGCCTGCATTGGCATTACCACCAGCGACAGTCGCTATGCTTCGGCGGAGGACATGCTGCGCGATGCAGACACCGCCATGTATCGGGCCAAAGCTGAGGGACGGGGTAGACGGATAGTGTTTGATGAAGCCATGCACCGCCGTGCGGTCGAACGACTGCAGTTGGAGTCCGCGCTGAGGCAAGCGGTCGAGAAAAAAGAGTTTGTTCTGCATTATCAGCCAATTATTTCTCTGCGTGACAAGCACATCGTGGGCTTTGAAGCTCTTCTGCGTTGGCACTCGCAAAGCGGCTTGGTGGAGCCAAATGTTTTCATCCCTGTTGCCGAGCAGACCGGACTCATTATTCCCATCGGCGACTGGGTCTTGCGCGAAGCCTGCATGCAGTTGCGACGTTGGCAGGAACGCTTTAGCTATGCCCCGCCCTTTATCGTGAGCGTCAATGTCTCAGCTAGACAGTTCTCGCAACTGGATTTTGTGAACACCGTGAGCCGGATTCTGCAGGAAACTGGAATTGAAGCGAGCAACCTGCGTCTTGAGTTGACTGAGAGTGCGGCCATGGAAGACCCAAAGCGCACCCACCACATGCTTCAGGAACTGCAGCAGCAGGGCGTGCGGCTGAGCATAGACGATTTTGGTACTGGCTTCTCGTCGCTGGACCAGTTACACCGGCTCGCCGTTGATACTCTCAAAATCGACCGCTATTTTATCGCACGCATGGTCGGCGACGAACGAAACCAGCAGATCGTCAATACGATTATCAACCTAGCCCACAACTTGCGGATGAAAGTGGTCGCCGAAGGAGCCGAAACCGCCGAACAGCTTACTCTTCTTGATGGCATGGCCTGTGACTGCGTGCAAGGCTATATCTTCTCTAAACCCCTCGAACCCAAAAAACTTGAGGCTTGGATGCAAGGGTCTCTTTCCACTGTCAGTCTGCGTACAGACTAATTTGACATTGCAGGGGCGGCGTTTTTCGGCTTTGAGCACTGTCGTCGATTGACATCCCATGCCAGTCGAGGCAGACGATCTTGCCGTCGAGCACGGCCGACTCAAAAAGCAAACGGCGCACGCCGCGATATGTGGGGTGAGGATGGCAACGGCGTGCGCCTTATCAATTGCACTGGAGGATAACGGTCGCGGTTTTTGGGTTCAGTGATGCCGGTCACAGGCATTTATGATCAGGTTGTATATACCCCAAGCCCGTGACAAGATAATCCTTATGACCGAGGCACAGCTTGACAGTAGATGCAGAGAGGTTCTTGCTGAGATCGAGATCGAACTAGCAAAGACGACCGATTTCAACGCCAAGCAGCGTTGGCTCGACATGCGAACTAAATGGCGGATGTTATTGCACAGAAATGAGCAGCCGATGGATTGATGCGTGCCATGCCCTCTCTCTTGATCCCAGCTTCCGCTTCAGAATACCGAGGTAGGAGGGCACGTCTTGGCAGAGATTGAGCCTCTTGTTGCTTACCGGCTCCCTACAGCAGCAGCGGCACCCACCCTCACGCACTCATCCCACCCCCGAAATCCGGATCGCCACCCTGCTCCCGTTCGAACAGCTCCTCCCGCCAGATCCATTGACTGTAACTGCGGTTCCGAATCTTGAGCCCTAGTCGGCTGATCCGCAGATAGCGAACCGCCAACTCACATTCGGCATCAATGATTATCTGGAGGTCAGTAATGAAGCGTAATGTCGGTAGAAAAGACCAAACTATCAGGTTCATGATTGCCAGTGCGGGTATTGCAATTGGACTTTTTGCAAAGCGCGGTTGGATCAAAGCACTGGGGTTCAGTGTTGGTGGAACCGAACTGGCAACCGCAATAACGAGGCGCTCGCCGCTAAATCAATTGCTCGGTAGAAAAGCCGCTTAACCTATTGCTAATTCGTTGCAGTGGCAGAGGCGGTCACAAATGCGAAGCCGAGTACGGTTAGGCACTCTCAGGATCACCGGAGATGTGCCGGAGGCGGGTAGCTCGACGACCTCAACCTCTGGCATGGACACAAAATCGGAGGCTGGAACTATCAAGTTGCAGAGCTTTCAGCATGTGATGGCACATTGCCAGCAGTGCACCACGAGGCAACCGCCTAACCACACATTTTCGGCCCCGCGTCTCCCCAATCAGGGCGCGGGGCTTTTTGTTTCGGCAGCGGTAGTGGATCATGAAGGCAGCAACGACCCTTCGGAGTTTAAAGGTCAAAAGCCTGTAGCCATTGGTCTTTCGTGCCGAGTCCGAAATCAGGGCAAATATCCCCATAATTTTGCCAATAAAAATGAGACTTTTGGAACCGGGGGGGCCAAAGACTTCAAACACTTGGTTCACGTTTCCAGATAGGCTATGAGGATGTCTCGTGAAGCGCCAGATCAGATGAACGCAATTCTGCTTGGCACCCTGTGGCCGCGCCAAGCGACCCACATGAGCATCCCCCTCTGTACTTGCCAATCCGGCGCGGCTGGAACATAATGCGTTATCAATACTCCAGTGTTCCTCCAAGTAGACCAAACTCGCGGTTGTCGCCAGTCTGACCCGCCAAAGAAACCCCAACCCAGAAGGTTGGGGCTCTCCATTTTTCTCAAGGTTTGCTTCTGCCCGGCATTGGCGTGTGCTGGGTTTTTGAGGTCCAGCCGTTTTGAGTGCAACTGACCCACGTGTTCCGTGTTGGTTTCCAAATCCTGTCGTGAGCGGTAGAATACGAACGATCCAGAGCCCAAGAAGGGAATGCCCGTTCAATGCCTTTGCCGCAGGCGTCACAGATTTCATCTTTTTTCTCTTCTTTTGGGACTTTCTCCGTTGTGGCGTTGAGTTCGATATTTTTTCTCGTTGATCCCTTTGCCGCCATTCCAGCCTTTCTCGCAATGACCGCTGGCCATGACGCGCTCGTCCGCCGCCGAATGGCTCGCCGTGCTGCCTGGACCTGCTGCTGCGTTTTATCGCTGTTCGCCTTCTGCGGCAGTCTGGTCTTCCGCATCTTCGGCATCACCCTGGCGGCGTTCGAAATCGCCGGTGGACTGATTCTGCTGTTGATCGGCATCGAGATGCTACAGGCGAGGCGCTCTGCCACCCAGGAGCACACCAGCGAGACCCAGGAGGGGGCGACGAAGGAAGATATCGGCATCACGCCGCTCGGTGTACCGATGCTGGCTGGTCCGGGAGCGATCTCCACGGTGATTGTGCTGACCGGAGCTTCGCCTCGCTGGCTTCATGTCACCGTGGTCTTCCTTGCGATTGTCATCACGTCCTTCGCCTCGTACCTGATCCTGGCGGGTGCCGACCGTATTCGCCGCCGATTGGGCGAAACCGGAATCCGGATCATGATGCGTATGATGGGATTGTTACTGACTGCCATCGCCGTGCAATTTGTCATTAACGGACTGGTGCTGCTGGGCGTGATCCAGGGCGGGGGCTAAGAGCGAGTGGAACCTAAAGCTGGCTGACAACCCGCTTCCGTAACTGCACCAAATACTGTGCACAACCGTAAGTTACGATATCGTCTGTTATCGACAGTTACGATTTTTTGCTGTAACACTTCTCGGCCAAGAAGTGCTT
>JBEKQR010000315.1:0-5565 GCA_049519515.1 Candidatus Korobacteraceae bacterium | reverse complement strand
GGGCGCAAGGGCTACTGGCTTTTCGCGCCGGACATCGACCAGATATGGAGTCGAGCAGCGGCTTTGAAGCGGTGGATTGGTCGCATACCTATGCGTACGCGGTGGGGTTAGGAGGAATCTACCTGAACCTGCGCGGCCGAGAGGCTGGCGGTATTCTGCAAGAGGGATCGGAGGCGGAGCGAGTGCGCAATGCCATTGAAACCAAATTGCCTACGGTTGTCGACCCTCTGCGCCAAGAGGTGGCAGTTGCCAGTGTCTCACGCCGGGAGAATCTTTACTCCGGTGCCTATTCGAGCGAAGCCCCCGATTTGCTGGTGAATTTTTCCTCTGGTTTTCGCGTGTCATGGGCAAGCGCGATGGGTGGGTTCGCCGCGGCTCTGTTTGCAGATAACCAACGCCTGTGGAGCGGGGATCACTTGGTGGATCCCGCAGCTGTTCCTGGTATCTTCTTCATGAACCGCCCCTGCCGGCGCGATTTGGTGCGAATGGTGGATGGAGCTGCTACGATCTTAAGTTTCCTGAACGTTCCTCAGCACAGCGCAATGGAAGGGGTGTCTCTGCTTTGAAAAGCAAAGCCATAAAAATCTGTGTCCTTGGGCTGGATTGTGCCGCTCCCGAAATTGTGTTTCACGATGAACGCCTAGTCAACCTCAGGCGGTTGATGGACCTTGGCGCGTATGGCAGATTGCGAAGCACGATTCCACCAATCACTGTTCCCGCCTGGATGTGCATGGCCACCAGCCAAGACCCTGGCTCGCTTGGCCTATATGGCTTTCGCAATCGCGCCGATTACTCCTACAGCAAGCTGCGCTTTGCCAGTTCCACGTCGATTAAGGCAATGGCGATCTGGGACCACCTCGCCCGCGAAGGTAAAAAGGCGATTATTGTTGGTGTGCCGCCCAATTTCCCGCCGCGACGAGTGAACGGCATCAGCATTGGTTGTTTCCTTACACCTGATCCGGTGAAGGACGAGTTTGTCTATCCGGCCGCTGTCAAGCAACAGATTACCGAGCTCTTCGGCGAATACCCGGTAGATGTTAAACAGTTCCGTACCGATAATAAAGACTGGCTGCGGGAGCAGATCTTCGAGATGAGCCGCAAGCAGTGGAAGGTGGTGCAATGGCTTTTGCGGGAACGGGAGTGGGACTACTTCCAGTTCGTGGATATCGGGCTTGATCGCGTTCACCATGGATTCTGGCATTGCTTCGATAAGCAGCACGTAAAATATGAAGCCGGTAATCCATACGAAAGCGTCATCCCAGAATACTACTTGTGGCTGGATGAACAGGTTGGCCACGTGCTGGAAGTGCTGGGTGACGATACGATCCTGCTGATCTTTTCCGATCACGGAGCACAGCGGCTTGATGGCGGCTTTGCCGTGAACCAATGGCTTATCGAGCAAGGGCTGTTGGTTCTGAACCAAGAGCCTGTGGTAGTTACGCCTTTTTCCGGCTTAGATGTCAACTGGGCCAAGACACGGGTGTGGAGCGAGGGTGGTTACTACGCGCGGGTGTTTTTCAATGTGCGGGGCCGCGAACCCCAGGGGGTGATTCCCCAGGAGCAGTACGAAGCGTTGCGCACGGAGATGACACAGAAGTTCGAGGCTCTTCAAGATGAAAGGGGGCAGCCGTTAGCCTCGCAGGTTTTCAAGCCCGAGAGAATCTATCGCCAAGTCAGGGGCGTGCCTCCCGACCTCATTGTCCATTTCGGCCAGTTACGCTGGCGTTCCATCGGCAGCGTCGGGCACCACTCAATTCATCTACAAGATAACGACAGCGGTCCCGACGCTTGTAACCACGCACAGTTCGGAATGTTTGTGCTAGCCTCCTCCAATTGTCCGCTCAGTGGAGAATATGAAGGTGCCGGAATTCTCGACCTTGCTCCTACCTTGATGGAATTGGCCGGCTATGAGGTACCGCAATCTATGCAGGGACGGTCGTTGATCAAGGGCTTGCAAAAGCAAACTTCTGATGCGACCGGCCTCGGAGAAAAGCTAGTCCATGACCGTTTGGCAGGATTAGGTTATATATAGTCCGCCTAGCAAGCACCCTGACACCGACATCAACTATCCAGGTTGTGGACTATCATTTCTTGTTTTAACTGAGAGCTGGAAGAAAGTGGAATGAATACCATCGAGACTAGCTGCACGGGCAATATGGCATCTGAGCCGAGCCGTAATGGAATCCCATTCGGCATGACAATCTGGTTTACTGGCCTTAGTTCAGCTGGTAAGACTACTCTGAGCCAGGCGGTGAGTGAGCAACTCCGTGTAAGGGGGCATCGAGTGAAATCGCTCGACGGCGACGTCGTTCGCAAAACACTTTGCCGAGACCTCGGATTTAGCCGTAAGGATCGCGACGAGAATATTCGCCGCATTGGGACGGTCGCAAAGCGGTGGACGCAGGAAGGCGCAATCGTTCTGGTTTCAGCAATTTCGCCATATCGTGCCGTGCGTAACGAGGTGCGTCGCACGATTGGTGCTTTTGTCGAAGTCTATGTCAATGCGCCCCTGCAAGTCTGTGAGCAGAGAGATGTAAAGGGTCTTTACAAGCTGGCCCGCAACGGTAAAATACGAGGATTCACCGGCATTGACGACCCCTACGAAGCTCCGTTGAGCCCTGACATAGAGTGTCGCACGGACCTGGAGACCGTCTCCGAGAGTGCAGAAAAGGTAATGCGATACCTTGAGCCGCTGCTACTCATACACGGAACGGAGACGTCCTGATTGCCACCTTTCGACTAGATGACATCGCGATCAGGTGCTTAAGGCGACGTGCTTCGAGAATGGTCGTGACGATGGTGTCAGAAAGATCAACTCGAATCGGCACATATGAGTAGTATAATCCGACCGATTCAGAGCTGAAACGAAATGCGCCACAACAAATTAGACGCGAAATGCCGGTCAAGACAGTAGGACATGTCTTTGACGGGACGCTTTCGAAGCTTGGCGCGTCTCTTACGAGGCTATTTCATCTAAGCTGGTCGGCCATGCTAACAGGCTGCGGGGACACCCGCCGAAGCAATAAGCGAGGCATATGGAATGTAGGCACCCAAATTCTGGTGCAAGAACTTGTGGCCGCGTTCAACCTGGAACCTGTTTCCCACCACCCTCTAGATCTTCGGCAATGGAACGTACTACTGATGAAGTCCGCCCGGCGAAGTTCGAGGGAGTAACAGCCGAGTCCGTGCGCCCTTCATCGCTTATCCCCTCCAAGCGGCTGTCGCTCGCGGTGATGAGTCTGGCCGCACTCCTCTATTGTGTGTGGATACTTTCGCTTCCGGTTTTCCCCACGCAGGATGGGCCGGTCCATTTGTACTACGCGCGAGTGATGGAGGCGTTACTGTTTCAGCACGATCCGGGTGTTCTCCCGCACTTCTACACCATCAAACACATGCTTCCGCCTTATGCCACGTACTACTATTTGCTGATTGCCTTTGGGCACTTTGTGCCGCTCGTGGTGGCGGACAAGCTGGTTATCTGCGTGTACATCGTGCTGTTTTTGTTCGGACTACGGTATCTCGCAGTTGGATTGGGGCCATCGGGGAATGCGGTCTCAATGCTGGCAATTCCTTTTGCGTTGAATTGGGCGCTGGGGAGGGGATACGTCAATTTTTGCCTTTCGCTGGCTTTGGGACTCTGGATGCTGGGGTTGTGGTGCCGCGTGGCACTTCAACCATCCAGACCGCTAAACGGAATAAGGCTTTGCGGGTTCCTAACCATGGCGATTGTTGCCGCTCTGACGCACCCGGTTCCGTTAATCCTGGTTCTCTCCTTCTGCGTGCTTGAACTAGCGATTCGTGTGTTGCGGTCGTGGCAGGCTAAGGAGGAACTCTTCCCGCGCAGCTTGCGGCATTGTGTGCTGGCGGCGCTACTGGCCTCCGCGACCATGTTATACGTTGGGGGGTTCACGACGGCGCACCTCACACACCAATCGGACCCTGAGCATCCGACCTATTTAGGCAAGATGTTAGACATCATCGACGACATCGAGGACTTCAACACCGTCGATTTCCTATCGTTCTCGCCGGACAGCATTCTGAGCATGGTGCGCCGGGTCTCGCTGTTTGCTATCTTCTTCGGATCGGTCATGATCGCCTGGACCGAAATGCGGCGGAACAATAGAGTTGGCTCCTGGAGGCTGGTCGATACCTGGCTGATGCTTGCGCTCGCCCTTTGGCTCCTGGTGCCGGTCCTGCCGCCGGAGATCAGCGGCGCCCGTGCATTTTCGCAGCGGTTAACGATCTTCCCCGTCCTGGCGGCGCTGGCAGCAGCGAGCGGCTCAATGATTCCACCGCTGCCGCGCAGGCTGGTACGGATTGCCGGATGCGAGGTGGTGCCGTATGCGTTAGCAGGCATGGTTCTGCTGGGCATAACGCTAGTTCGCGCACAGGCGGTCATCGCGCCCATAGCCCGCGAAAGTGCGCAACTCGAAAACCTGCCGCAGTTACGGCCTGGTGTGTACCTGTTGCTGCTGGATGAAAATTTTGGTAGTGAGCTTGATTTAGGACACTACCAGAAGGATCCTGGGGCGGTGACGTATAATCCCTTCCTCTGGAACGCCGCGCGCGCGATTCGGAGTAGTGGCTCGATCCTGTACGACCCGCCTTGGCTCGATCACGCATTCATTCCCATCGGCACACAGCCGGCGTTGAAGAATGATGCCTTTGACTTGGTGAGCCTGGAAAATGAAAAGATTTTGCGCCAGCGATTGATGAATTCCGGCAAGGCGAGGGAAAGCGTGCTGTCGCAGGTGGATGGCGTGATTATCGAACACGGTATGTTCCCGGCCCCGAGTGCAGTCGATCCGCTTCTGGCGGCTGATGCCACCACGGGGCGTGGTTGGAGCTGCCATAAAGAGGCGTCATTACTGGTATGTGTGCCCACCGTAGCCCGTGGCACCAGCCAGCCAGGGTTGCGTCTACCCTAGAGCTAGTTCGTTGCCACCCAGGTTGAGACGCACGAGAGGAGCGTTCCTTTGAACCCTGATCCGGTGATAAGCGTCGTGGTGCCCTGCTTCAATGAAGCACAGGTAATCTCAGCATGCTACGAGCGCCTGACACAGGTGCTTGCAGGTACCGGCGAAAGTTACGAGATCGTATTTGTCGATGACGGTTCAACCGATGAAACCGCCTTGCTGTTGTGCGGCATTCGAGACCGTGACCCACATGTTGTAGTGCTACGTCTGTCGCGTAACTTCGGGCAATCTGCCGCGACTTCGGCGGGACTGGACGCGGCT
Organism: Candidatus Korobacteraceae bacterium; assembly: GCA_049519515.1. GTDB lineage: Bacteria > Acidobacteriota > Terriglobia > Terriglobales > Acidobacteriaceae > CAWBRT01. The sequence goes on along the minus strand of JBEKQR010000315.1, from coordinate 328 downwards.
CTTGGACAAGCTGTGGTGACGATCGATGCCGACCTCCAGGACCCACCGGAGCTGATATCAGAGATGCTGGGGCTCTGGCGACAGGGATACCAGCTGGTCTACGGAATCCGTGAAACACGCTTCGGCGAGACATGGTTCAAAGTAATGAGCTCCCGTCTTTTTAACGGCCTGCTCAGCCGGCTCGCCAACGTTTACATCGCGCCCAACAGTGGCGAATTCCGGCTGATGGACCGGTGCGTGGTCCAGGCGATTCGCCGAATGCCGGAGCGTCATCGTATGCTGCGCGGCATGGCAGCATGGGTCGGATTCCGCCAAGCCGGGCTACACT
>JBEKQR010000314.1:0-5576 GCA_049519515.1 Candidatus Korobacteraceae bacterium | reverse complement strand
CCCAGCATGGGCGTCAGGGTGAGCGACACGAATCCCGAAATGAGAATCGCCACCACGATGGTGACCGAGAATTCGTGCAACAGGCGGCCCACGATGCCGCTCATAAACAGCACCGGGATGAATACCGCTACCAGGGAAAGCGTCATGGAAACGATGGTGAAACCGATTTCTTTGGCCGCCGCCAGGGCCGCCTCGAGCCGCGCCTTGCCCATTTCCATGTGGCGCACGATGTTTTCCAGCATCACGATGGCATCGTCCACCACGAAGCCAACCGACAGCGTCAGCGCCATCAGCGAAAGGTTGTCGAGGCTGAAGCCGAGCAGGTACATTACGGCGAACGTGCCCACAATCGACATGGGCAGCGCCATGCTGGGAATGAGGGTGGCGGAAATATTGCGCAGAAAAAGAAAGATCACCAGGATGACCAGGCAAATGGTCAACAGCAAGGTGAATTTCACGTCATTCACCGAGTCGCGGATCGATTCCGAGCGGTCGTAGAGAATCTCGAAGTGAACCGCGGCCGGAATCTGCAGGCGGAACTGCGGAAACAAGGCCTTGATGTGGTTCACCACCTCGACCGTATTGGTTCCGGGCTGGCGCTGAATGGCCAGCACCATCGCCCTGTCCATGCTCTTGGAGGTGCCGTACCAGCTTGCCGTCTTGTCGTTTTCGACGCTGTCGATCACCTGGCCGAGCTCGGCCAGGCGCACCGGACTGCCATTGCGATAAGCGACAATCAGCGGCCGGTAATCCTTGGCGCGCCACAATTGCCCGTTGGGATTGTTGACTGTAATTGCCTGGTGCGCTCCAAACAGCGTGCCGGTCGGCTCGTCGACGTTTCCCTTCTGCACGGCCGTCACCACTTCATCGATGCCGATCTGCCGGCTGGCCAGCAGGCGCGGGTCCAGTTGCACGTGCGGCGCATGCTTCTGCGCGCCGTAGACGCTGACCAGCGCCACGCCGTCGATCATCGAGATGCGCTGCGCCATGGTCGTCTCCGCGTATTCATCGACGTCGGACAGGGCCATGGTGGGCGAATACATCGCTATGTAGAGGACCGCCTGATCGGCGGGATTTACCTTCTGGAACGAGGGCGGATACGGCAGGTTGGTAGGCAGATCGCGCTGCGCCTTGGCGATCATCGTCTGCACGTCCTGGGCGGCGGCGTCGATGTTGCGCGAGAGGGCGAACTGCAGGGTAATGTTGCTCTGGCCGAGCAGGTTGGTCGAGGTCATCTGGTCGATGCCGGCAATGCTGGAGAATTGCTTTTCCAGCGGCGTCGCCACCGAGCTGGCCATCGTCTCGGGACTGGCGCCCGGCAGGGTGACCGAAACCAGGATGGTCGGGAAATCGACGTTCGGCAGGTCGCTCACCGGCAGCAGCCGGTAGCCAACAATTCCAAACAGCAGGATCGCTGCCATGACCAGCGTGGTCATGACCGGCCGCTTGATAAAGAGCTCGGCAATATTCATGACTGCTTTTCCCGCCCGCCAACCCCCGGCTGGTCCGCCGCCTGCGAGCCCTGGGCCGTCTTGAAATCGACCCTGGCCCCCGGCACCAGCCGGATGTGGCCGTCGGTTACGACTGTTTCGCCCGGCTTGACGCCGTCTTCAATGATCAATTGCTGTTTGTACTGCGGGCCAATCTTGACGAGACGCATTTCGACGGTCTTGTCCTGCTTGACTACGAACAGGTACGGGCCTTGCTGCCCGCTTTGCACGGCTTGCGAGGGAACAACCGTGGCATTGGGCCGGTTGTTCAAGGTAAGCACCACGGTAACGAACTGCCCTGGCCACAGGTTGTGGTCTTTATTGGGAAAGGTCGCCCGCAGCGTGATCATGCCTGTAGTCCGGTCGACCGTGTTGTCAACGAATGTCACCTTGCCGGTATCGGCGGGAACGCTGGTCGAGGGAATGGTCGCCTGCACCACCAGGCCGCCTTTCACCAGCCGCTGCTTCACCTCGGTAAGGAACTGCTCGGGAATGGAGAAAGCCGCATAAATCGGCGAGACCTGGTTGATCGTCACCAGCGGCAGGTCATTGGCCTTGGAAACGTTTCCGGGGTAAAGCTGCATGCCTCCGGTGCGGCCATTGATGGGCGAGTAGATCTTGCAGAAGGTCAGGTTCACGCGGGCGGACTCGACCGCACCCTGGTCGGCGACAACCGCCGCCTCTGCCTGATCGGCGGTCGAGATCATCTGCTCGTACAGCTCGCGGGCGACCACGCCTTCCTTGAACAGCGCGGAGTACCGCTTGGCGTTCGCCCTGGCGGTGACGGCCGTAGCTTTGTCTTTTTCCAACTGTCCCTGGGCCTTCACCAGATCAGCCTGGAAGCTGCGCGGATCGAGCAGAAACAGCAGTTGTCTTTTCTTGACGAAATCACCCTCTTTGAAGAGCGCCTGCGTGATTTCGGCGCTGACCATGGTCTTGATCTGCACCGTCGAAAACGGGAGGATGTTGCCGACCGCGCTCAGCGTGATCGGGACCTCCCGCTGCTCGACCGGGGCCACGGTGACCGGCACTGCGGGCACGACATTAGACTGCTTGGAATTGGCGTTTTGCTGGCAGGAGGCGGCCAACAGCGCCAGTATCGCCAGGCAGACGAGCATGGTTACTGGCAGCGAGTGCCGGACCATAGCCGAAAGAGGGTTCCAAGTTCGGGTCATCGCTTTGAGTTCCTGTATCCCGTTAATAATTTCCGTCAACTTCCCTGCGTGGTCTCCAGCAAAATTGCCGTATTCCGCGCCTGATCTTCCGCAGGGTGATCTGCTTCGCCTTGAGTACCGGTGGCCGACATGCCGTCCAGCCAGATGGAAACCACCAGCTTGCTGGTCCCGCCGGCATCCAGGTTTCTAACCGAATCTACCGAGTTGAACAGCTCCCGCAGCAGCGAGTGATAAACGACCGCTCCCACGAAGCTGCGCGCCGTCATCAGCGGGTCCAGGGTCCGCAGCACTCCGCGCCGCATCTGCTGGCGCAGATAATCGGCCAGCGCCTCGAAATAGCTGGCCGCGAACTGCTCGAAGAGGCGTTGCGACAGATCGTGATGCTCCAATCCGCAGAACAGCGAAAGCCTGATTGTCGTCGGGTCTTGCGCGTGCCGGCGCAGCATCCACTCCGCCACCGCCGTCAGGGCCGAGCGCACGTCGCCGGGCGCCGCCAGCAACTCTTGCAGTTGTAGCTGGCGGTTGTCGGAGAGGATCTTGGTCTCCAGCACCGCCCAATAGAGTTCGTCCTTGGTGGGGAAGTGGCGAAAGATCAGCGCCTCGTTGACTTGCGCCCGGGCGGCAATTTCGCGCGTGGTGGTGGCCGCAAATCCTTTCTCCGCGAACATCCCGGTCGCAATTTCCAGGATCTGCTGGCGACGGTCCCCGGACGAAAATCGGTGTGGCACGCTCATGGCGGTAAGTGCTTACTTACTGTAGCTGCTCTCAGGTGAGAAGGTCAATGACTTTGCAGTTACGGAGGTAATAGAGAAGGGGTTAGGGATCAGGGGACAGGGATTAGGTCATCATAGGATTCGTTTTACCTTAAAGATAAAAATTGATGATTTTCTGTAAATGACTTATTTAATTGCATTAAACTGACTGGCAAATTTGCATTATCTAACCCCTAACCACTGCTCCCTATCCCCTTTTCTCACGAAGTGGAGATCGTTCGTTCAGAACGATCATCTTAACGGTAAGGACACTATGGCGGACACTACTCTTCGCGTGATCATCGTCGGGGCGGGCTTCGGCGGGTTGAATGCGGCGCGCAAGCTGGCCAACAAGCCGATGAGCGTTACCATTCTCGACCGCAAGAACCATCACACCTTTCAACCGCTGCTCTACCAGGTGGCCACCGCCGGACTCTCTCCCGGAGAGATTGCCTATCCGATCCGGGCCGTTTTCAGAGACAAGAAAAATATAGAGGTCTTGCTGGACGAGGTCATCGGCTTCGACCTGGGCCAGCGCCAGGCCAACCTGCACGGCTACAGTCTCGGCTACGATTTCCTGATTGTCGGCGCCGGCGCCACACATGCCTACTTCGGCCATCAGGAATGGGCTCCAATGGCGCCCGGGTTGAAGACGGTGGAGGACGCAACCGAGATTCGGCGGCGCATCCTGCTGGCATTCGAAATTGCCGAGCGGCGCGCCTCCCTGGAGGGCCGCCACACTCCCTTGAATTTCGTCATTGTTGGCGCCGGCCCCACCGGAGTGGAGCTGGCGGGAGCGGTCGCGGAGATTGCCCACCGCGTGGTGGCCGGCAATTTTCGCGCCATCGATCCCACCGCGGCACGTGTGATTCTCGTCGAGGCCGGTCCCCGTGTCTTACCTGCTTACAGCGAAGATCTTTCGCTCAGCGCCGAGCGGCAGCTCAAAAAGCTGCGCGTGGAAGTGATGACCAACTCAAAGGTGACCGGAATTGAACCGCATGCCGTTCACCTTGGCGGCACTGTCCTGGAAGCCGCTGTAATTTTGTGGGCGGCAGGAGTGGCGGCCTCTCCGCTGGGCCGCATGCTCGATTCCCCGCTCGACCGCGCCGGACGGGTACTGGTGCGGCCAGACCTGACGATCCCCGGCCATCCCGAGGTGTTTGTCATTGGCGACATGGCAGCCGTTACGCAAGCGGATGGCAGCCTGGTGCCGGGCGTGGCTCCGGCTGCCATACAGATGGGAGAATACGCGGCGCAGACCATCCTGGACGACGGCAACGGAAAACCACGCAAGCCATTTCACTATTGGGATAAGGGCAGCCTGGCCACCATTGGCCGCAACGCCGGCATCGCCCAGATAGGACGCCTGCACCTGTCCGGCTTCATCGCCTGGCTGGCCTGGCTGGTGGTGCATGTCTATTTCCTGATCGGCTTCCGCAACCGCCTGCAAGTCCTGTGGGAATGGGCCTGGGCCTATTTCCGCTTCCAGCGCGGGGCGCGGCTCATCACCGGGCGCAGTGACGCCATTACCCCGGTCGAAGACTACGGAGACGCTGTGCGGCCTAGAGAAGTTCCCCAGCCGGCGCCGGCCCCGGACCGCAAGGCTTCCTGAGTCAATTTGAAGGGTGCCCCATCCGCGCCGGCGAGAAACTCGTTAGCGACAAGCTGCGCAGCCTGTTGCGCCGTGTCCTTTTTAGCCTCCTCTTGACTGTTTTGCGGAGAGAGCCCACAATGATTTTGGGTTTGGATTGTGGCTAACCCCGCGATTCGAAACGACCCCGGCACAGGCTGCAACCAATGCCGGGGTTCTTAGTTATGGGCTATGGTGGAACAACGGTAACTTCCACCGTGGTTTCTGTGGCAGTGAAGCGGATTACAACGATGATCTTCACTGCGGTCCCTCCTTTCTGAAATACTTCACGCTGCAACCGTGGGGCGTATCATGTTTAACTCCAAACTCATTTCTTCTTCGGCGTGTCAAGATCGGGCGGCAGTGACTTGGCTGCGCGGATATGCGCCTCTGCCTCGTTTATTGCCGCGAGGGCAAGTGCATCTGCCACTGCTTTATAAATACCGGACACAGGCATTCTCTTACCCTTGTAGGCCGGTTTCCCATCTCGGGTGATTACGTCCAACTCATCCTCTATTCGACCCAAGAC
>JBEKQR010000313.1:0-5587 GCA_049519515.1 Candidatus Korobacteraceae bacterium | reverse complement strand
ATGCCAGCAGGCAGCCGAACAGCACCAGGACGGAGTTATGGCCGGGAATCGCCGCCGGCATGCCGTCGGGCGTGTACTTGCCGCGGCGAGGGCCGAGAATCCAGGTGATCGCCAGGGCCGTCAGCCCACCCACCGCCTGGATGGTGCCAGCGCCTCCCGCATCGATCAGACCGTAACCCAAGCCGTAATTCGCGCCCAGTTGCGCCAGCCATCCGCCGCCCCAAACCCAATGGCCGAACAAGGGATATATGCATCCCGCCAACAGCGCGGCGGAGGCGCAGACCCCGGCCAGCCGCCAGCGGTCGGCGCCGCTGCCCAGGGGAATCAGCGCGGCTAGTCCGGCGCCGAACATTTGCAGCAAGGCGGCCAAAGATGCGGGAGAGGCGTCCGGCTGCAACCCGCGCAAGAAGAATTTTTCAGCAGCAATCCAGCTCCACGGCACTCCCGCGATATTGATGACGTGCGCGGGCCTCCCCGGGTAACCCTCAATGGCGAACCCCACGACGAAGTAAACGCCGGCCGCGATGGCGATCACGCACAGCGAAGTCAACATCGCATAGGCGGCGCTGCGCGCCCGTCCCAGGCCGGTGTTGATCAGACTCAATCCGGCCGCCGCCAACGGCACCAGCAGGATGAAGACGAGGCACAGGGCGGTTCCCGTTTCGGAAAGCGCAGCCGGCGCCGGCATCACTCGGCCTCCCGGCGCAGCATGGAATGCGAACGAAAAAGGATGGCCAGGCCGAGGACCTCGACCGCCATTCCAGCCAGAACAAAGGCGGCGCGGGGCGCGGGCGAGACCAGCAGCACAACCGCGGCCAGCAAGATAATCCATCCGGCCAGCAGCAACATGACAGCGGCAAACTTCATGAAACCTCCGCTCTTAGGGATTAGGGACTAGGGATTAGGGGATAGGGAACAACCATAACTAATCCCTAGTCCCTAATCCCTAAACTCAGGTACGCTTAGCCACCCACAGCAGCAGCGCAAAAATCAGCACCGGGATGGCAGCCAGCATGAGGTAGAACAGAATCCGTCTTCCCAGGGGCGAGCGCCGCCGGCTCCAATTGCGCAGTTCCGGACGGTCGGCCACGCCTACCTGCTCCGGGTGCTGGAGGTCGCGGGCGAACTCGTGAGCGCTGCCATAGCGATTCTTGGGGTCGCGTTCCAGCGCCCGGTAAATGATTTCCTGCAACTGCGGAGAGATCGAGGGCTCGAGTTCACGCGGCGGCACCGGGTTGTTCAGCAGGCGCTCGTTCATGATGGCGAAGGGATTAGGACCCTGGAAGGGCACCTGCCCGGTCAGCATCTCGTACAGCATGACGCCGAGGGCGTAGATGTCGCTGCGCGCGTCGCCGCGTTTCCCTTTTACCTGCTCGGGGGAGATGTAGTCCGGCGTGCCCATGGTTTGCGACAATCTGGTGAAGGTGATCCGCCGCGAGCCGAGATTGCCGGCAATTCCGAAGTCGATCAGCTTGATGTTGTCATCGCCATCGACCATGATGTTTTCCGGCTTGAGGTCGCGGTGCACCACTCCGTTCTTGTGAATGTAGTCGAGGGCTTCGCAGATGCGCAGCGCCAGCCGCAGGGCGCGTTCGGGCGGCAGCTTGCGTTGCTCGTTCAGTAACTTGCGCAGCAGCCGCCCCTCCACCCACTCCATCACCATGTAAACCTGGCTGCGGTCGTCGTTGCCGAGCACCTTCATGACGCCGGGGTGGTCCAGCTTCCTGCCGATCTCCTCCTCGCGCTGGAATCTCTCGAAGAATACCGGGTCGCTTTCCATCTCGATGTGGGGAACCTTGATGGCTACCGGCTGGCCGGTGCGCAGGTCCTTGCCGCGGAAGATGGATGCCATGCCGCTGCGCGCGGCCACGCTTTCCAGGTAGTAGTGATCGAGTTGCTCGCCAGGATGGAGTTGCGTCATGTGAGCGATTCCGACCCGGTAGCGGACGGCTGCCCGTCTCTAACTTTAACCTAACGGTCAGGGCAGTTTATAGGGCCGTCCCCGGTACATCCCGATTCGCTCGACGCTGCGGACGCGAATCAGTTGAAGGCTCACATTATCGCTGCCATCGCGGTCGTTCGCAAGCTTCACCAGCCGCTCCGCCGCCCGGTGCAAGTCGGCGTCCGCGCCGGCCGCCTCGGCCAGGTCGGCGGCGGAAACGGCGCCGTGCAGCCCGTCGGAGCAGAGGAGCAGGACATCGCCGGGAATGACCCGGTGCTCGCTGACATCGGCGCTGATGAACAGTTCGCTGCCCAGGGAGCGGGTGAGCATATGCCGGCTGGAAACTTCCGCCGCTTGCGCTGCGGAAATAATGCCGATCCGGAACTGCTCGTTGGCGAGGGTATGGTCGCGGGTGAGCGCGCGGGCGTGTCCGCGGCGAATGAGATAGCAGCGCGAGTCGCCAACATGGGCGATGGTGGCGCGATCAAAGCGCAGGGCGCAAGCGACAACCGTGGTTGCCATGGAGCGGCCGGCGGCGCCGGAGGCCAGGCCCGCATCGTGCACAATTTCGTTGGCGGCTTGCACCAGGCGCTGCAGCAGCGGAGCATGCGGTTCGCCGGCCACGGCCTTCTCGAACCCGGCCAGCAGCGTTCCGACGGTAAGGCGGGACGCTACTTCTCCGTCCTGGTGGCCGCCTACGCCATCGGCGACCGCGAACAACCAGCCATGGCTGCGGGCCCGTGCCGCCGTGTCCGGAGCCGTATGGCCGAGATAGTCCTCATTCAGCTCGCGCACGCGTCCGCGATCGCTAAGCTGCGCGAACTCCAGCTCCAGCAGGGCAGACGTCGGCTGCATTGCCGCCGGAACCGAAGCCTCGGCCGGCGCGATCCGTCCTCTGTATAGGCGGGACATGTTTTCTCAATATTACGCGCGGTGACGCGCTTCCGGGCCGGACCGCCAGACGACACCCCACCAAACGCCTCTGTTTCGTTTGATGAGGTTGCCGCCGTGCGGAGTCCGGCCGGGAGGAGGCGTCGTCACCCTACCCTGCGGTCAGTTATGAGGTTATCAATCAGACGGCTCGGGACCAGCGTCGTCCGTCCGGTGCGTTTGCTCATCCTGACGAAGTAGATGCCGCCATAGACGCCCCAGACCAGCGCTACCCCGAGCGCCAGCAGCGGCTCCATCTTGGTACCGTAGCCGAGAAACGGACCGACCAGATAGAAGCCCATGCAAGACAAATTGGCGACCAGCCCAAAGACCGGGATTGCCAGATGCCGCACAAACTTGAACTTGGCGCTACCGTGGTAGGCCACGATACAGGTGACGCAGCTCAGGCCGTACAACAGGAACGTGCCGAAGTTCGAGGCCAAGGTGACCGTCAGCAGCGAATTGGGCAAGGCGGCCATGGCGTCATGGCTGGTATAGCCGAAGCTCGACCAGAAGCCCTGAGGCAATGCCTTGATGACTTCGTCGGCCGGCGCTCCAGCATCGCCGAAGGCCATCACCACGGCGATGCAGCCGATCACCGCCGAGATCGCGGCCAGTGTCCAGATGGCGCGATGCGGAGTCAGGTTTTTGCCGTGCAAAAAGCCGAAGTGCTCGGGGGCTTCGCGGTCCTTGCCCATGGCGTAGGTGACGCGCGCGCCGGTGTTCATGCAGGCGAGGGTAGTACCTAAAATCGCCAGGAACACGGTGAAGGCCTGCACCAGCATGAAGGTCCGGCCATTGCCGGCGCCGAACAGGGCGTCGCCCACCATAATCATCATGTCGCCGATGGGCGCCGCCGAGTTGGCGGCGTTCTGCATGGTATAGCCGCTGTTCAGGAAGTAGTTGGCGGAGAAATACTCGATGAGGTAACAGAATGCTCCCTGGACCAGCAACGAGACGATCACGGCGATGGGAATGTCGCGTTTGGGATTTTTGGCCTCGCCGCCCAAAGCCGTGCACGACTCAAATCCCACCAGAATCAGAATGGCTACCGTAGCCTGAACGAACATCCAGCCGATGTTGTGCACTCCCACCACCGACGACGCCTTCGGGTGCGACAGGAAGTTGCCCTTGTCGTCCTTCTCGGGATAGCTGATGCGGAACGGCACCGGCTTCCCAGCCGCATCCAGCTTGGGCTGCGGAACCTGCGCCGAGTCGCGCACGATGTTCTCGGTTTCCTTGCCGTCCACCAATTTCTTCTCGGGGGCGAACTCGTAGGTGTAAGCCGACCCCGAGATGGAATCGAACTGGTAGGCCGTGGTTCCCGGCGGATGGTTGATGCGGTAGCCCAAGGCCATTACCGAGAACACCAGCAGGGCCGAAATCTGAATCACGTTGATGGCAATGGCGACCCCAGTGGAGCCGTTCACGCCGCGATAGGCGATGTAGGCAACCACCGCGGAGAAGACGATGCAGACGGCCATCATGAACGCCGGGCCGGGGTTGGAGGCGTTCATAAAGCCCGGCCAGAGCGTCCCTACCAGGTAGCCGCAGAGGATACCCATAACGCCGACCATCACGCCGGGGTAGATCCAGTAATAGAGATGCGAGGCCCAGCCAACAATGAACTTGGCGAGCCGCGCGTAACGCCAAACGGCGTTGTGGTTGAGAAACGACTGCTCGGCAAAGTAGTACGAGCTGCCTGGCCCGGGATACAGCTTTGCCAGCTCGGAGTAGCAGACGGCGGTCGCCAGGCAAAGCAGCAAGGCGAGCACAATGCCGATCCACATCGCGGGAGCGGTGTCGCCGGTCGTTGCTTGAATAAAGAAGGTGAGCCACAGGAAGGCTCCGGGGGCGATGAGCGCCATGGCATTCATCGTCAGGCCCGTCAGCCCTAGAGTCGGTTTCATTTCCGTTGCGGGAGTCTCCGGCACGTCTAATCTCCTTGTTGCAAATTTTGTATTTCTAAAATTTTTTTAAAGCCTTCGCCTTACACGGTGGCTCAATGTTCCTGGTTGTGGTTTGCTCGTGTTCTGGCTATTTGCCGGTTGCATCCGGCTCGAGCACCAAGATCAGCCCACCCATGACGGTCTGCTGTGTGCTGGCCAGCCGCGTCGCTCCCCGGTTGAAGAAGTTCTTGTTGGAGTCGTCGATACGGTATTCGGCACGCGCGATCAGGTGCCGCACGAACTTACGCTCCGCGGTTCCCGTGAACTCGAAGACATGCTGCCCCGTGCCGGTGGTGTAGCCGGTGTGATCGTTGAAGTACTCCAGGCGGCCAGCCAAGGCATAGAGCGGGTTGAGCTGGTACTTTGCATAACCCGCTATCCCCGCCCAGTCCTTCGGATTGCCCTGCGCCGTTTTCAGAGTAGCCAAGCATGCAGGACGAGTCCAACGCATAGTTCCTTTTGCAGGAATCAAAATTCCTTTCACAAATTGCAGTTATGGAAGTTATAAAGCGGAGTTATGCACGTTTGGGTTATAGCAGCGATAAAGAAAAGTTATTACATGGATAGACCAGTAATGACACGAGAACGCGAGCCATATAGTAACGGCTTCAGGTTCACCTATGAGGCTTGATATTTATAATTAGAGCTGGTTAGAGCTTGTTTCATAAATGATTCTTTGAAGGGGCGTGGCTTCGCGGGGTCCCCAGCAAGTCCGCATTTGACTTGCTGGGGTGCCTTGAGCCACGCCGTCCGGAGCCACTAAGGA
>JBEKQR010000312.1:0-5598 GCA_049519515.1 Candidatus Korobacteraceae bacterium | reverse complement strand
TCCGCAGCCTCTTCAGTCGTGCCGAAACGGATGCTAGATAGTGGGCTTCAGTGAGTGCATGAGAACTTCCCGTGCAAGAGAGGAGCGGAAAAAAGGGCGCTACGCCGCGTATCGGCGATGTTTGTTAGCCCAGCGCTTCAGCGCTGGGTATGCATAAGTGGGAAGTTTCTGAGCCCCGTAGGGGCGGCGCTTGAGTTCTCACGCAGACACTTTAGCCCCTGAGTTTTCCATATTTTTTCCAGGGGCTAAAGCCCGAAATATTTTTCGGATCTTATGGCACGACTGAAGTCATGCCCTGATACAAATCGCCCCGCCTTCGGCATCGCGATAGGACAAGTCCACCGTAAATCGCTCGAATCTGTGCCCGCCTGACAAGAAAAACCCATGCACTTACAGCACAGTCTGGCGGAAGCCGAGCTGAACTGGCATAATAAAGTCATCCGTTTTCATTGGAGAATTTCATGTTGCGCGTTGGATTTATCGGTTGGAGAGGCATGGTTGGCAGCGTCCTCATGCAGAGGATGCGGGACGAAGGTGATCTGAAGGGGCTGGAGCCCGTTTTCTTCACCACGTCCAACGTGGGCGGCTCCGCCCCCAAGGAGGCCGGCGATGGCGCCCGCCTGATCGATGCCCGCGATCTCAAGCAACTCTCCTCCTGCCCGGTCCTGGTGAGCTGCCAGGGCGGCGATTACACCACCGAGATCTATGCGCCACTGCGCAAGGGCGGCTGGAAGGGCTACTGGATCGACGCCGCTTCCACCCTGCGCCAGGCCGACGAGGCAATCATCATTCTTGACCCGGTCAATGGCGACATCATCGCCAACGGCCTGGCCAAGGGCGTGCGCACCTTTGCCGGCGGCAATTGCACGGTCAGCCTCATGCTGATGGCCGTGGCGCCGCTGTTCAAGGCGGGCCTGGTCGAGTGGATGACCACCATGACGTACCAGGCGGCTTCCGGAGCGGGCGCGGCCAAGATGCTGGAGCTGGTGCAGCAGATGGCCTGCCTGACCGATCCGGTCAGCAAGTCGCCCTCGGAGAACGCCCTGGAAGTGGACCGCATGGTGATCGAGGCGCAACGTGCCTCCTCGCTGCCCACCTCGGAGTTCGGCGTACCCTTGGCCGGCAGCCTGATTCCCTGGATCGACAAGGAAATGCCCGGCGGGCAGACGCGCGAAGAATGGAAGGGCATGGCTGAAACCAACAAGATCATGGGGCTGAAGCCACCGGTGCCGGTCGATGGCATCTGCGTGCGCGTCGGCACCATGCGCTGCCATAGCCAGGGGCTCTGTTTCAAGCTGAAGAAAGATGTTCCGCTGGCCGAAATCGAAGCCATGCTGGCCGGCGGCTGCCAGTGGGTGCGGGTGATTCCCAACAACAAGGACGCCAGCATCCGCTGCCTGACTCCGACGGCAGTCTCCGGTACCCTCATGGTGCCTATCGGGCGCCTGCACAAGTTGAACCTCGGCCCGCAGTACCTTGGCGCCTTCACCGTGGGCGACCAACTGCTGTGGGGCGCGGCTGAGCCGCTGCGCAGAATGCTCAATATACTGCGTGCGAATCTGGGCGCCTGACACTCTCCTGCGAACACACGCGACTTACACGAGCGATAGGACGAGGGGGGCCAGACTTGCACGACGATACCGGGAATCAAGAGCACGCGGAACCGCCAGCGACGAATGCTTCAGCTTCGGACGCCGGTTCACCCAAGCAAGAGCAACCAGGGCATTCGCCGGAGACCACGAACGGGCACGCCGGAAAGAGCGAATCGCGTGGAGTGGAGTGTCCGAAGTGCGGGGAGCTGCGGGGTTTTCGCTCGCACCGAAAAGGATTGATCGAAAGGCTGCGGTCGCGTTTGGGCCGATATCCGTTCCGCTGCCGTGCTTGTGGCACTCGCTTTTTTCACTACGTGCAAGAAGAATATCGAGATGATTAGGCCGGATTCCTGTCTCATAGCCGCTTGCCCTGGCGGCGGCCAGTTGTGCGAACCGGGGGTTTTCCCTTATCGTGTTCAGGCGGCGGTAATATCGAATGGGCAGTGCCCGTCCGCTGGCGGTCGTCAGTAAGCCTCCTCAAGGCGGCAATGGATGGAACATTCCTCCCCAGTAATTGCATTCCTCTTTCCCGGCCAGGGCTCGCAGATGGCCGGCATGGGCAAGGAGCTGGCAGCGGCTTTCCCGGCAGCGCGGCAGGCGTTCGAGGAAGCCGACGAAGCGCTCGGGTACAAGCTTTCACAACTCTGCTTCGAGGGCCCCGACGAGCAGTTGCGCCTTACCGAGATTACCCAACCGGCCGTGTTGACGGTTTCGGTGGCGGTTTACCGCGTGCTGGAGTCGCTCGGGATCGCGCCCAACTTCGTCGCCGGGCACAGCCTGGGCGAGTATTCCGCCCACGTGGCGGCGGGAACCCTCACCTTCGCCGACGCGGTGCGCACCGTGCGCAATCGCGGCAAGTACATGCAGGAGGCGGCCCCGGTGGGCGAGGGCGCCATGGCGGCGGTCCTGGCGCTGCCGCTGGAGCAGATTGACGCCGTCTGCAAGGAAGCCGCGCAGGGCCTTGTCTGCCAGGCGGCCAACATAAATTCTCCCGACCAGATCGTCATTGCCGGGGCCAAGGCGGCGGTGGAGCGCGCCGCCGAGTTGTGCAAGCAGAAAGGCGCCAAGCGCGCCGTAATGTTGCCGGTGAGCGCTCCCTTCCACTGCCTCATGCTGAAGCCGGCGCAGGACCGCCTGGCGCAGGATCTGCGGCAACTGCTGGCGCGGGAGCCGCGCATCCCGGTGGTGTGCAACGTGGACGCAGCCATGGTCACCACGGCCGAGGCCAGCATCGATGCCCTGGTGCGGCAGGTGACAGGGGCGGTGCACTGGGAACGCTCAGTGCGCAAGCTGGCGGAATTCGGAGTTGAGCTGTTCGTCGAGGCCGGTCCCGGCAAGGTGCTCACCGGACTGATGCGGCAGATCGATCGCTCGAAAACGGCGATGAACGTGGAAGACGAGAGCTCGCTTGAGAAGCTGAAGAAGCATCTGGAGCAGAGCCTGTCGCCCGCCGCGGCGAAGTAAGACAGAAAAAGCCGGTCAGACCGTGGTGGTTGACCGGCTTTTGCCATGCGCTTCGCGGCCGCTTGTGGCGGCGCCAATCGTGGCTGCGGTTATCTTCCGGCTTCTTCCTGCAACAGGCCTTTTTCCAGCTTCTCCTGGCAGGCGATGCAATAGCGCGTCCAAGGCACCGCGCTGAGGCGCTTGGAATTGATCTCGCTGCCGCAGGAGATGCACTCGCCATAGGCGCCCACGCGAATGCGCTCCAGCGCGGTTTCCACCAGTTGCAGCAACTGGCGGTCAGTGTTGCTTTGGTGAAAGAGAAACTCTTTCTGGTAAGAACTGGAGGCGCGGTCGGCGATATCCTGTGCCGCGTCGGTGGCATCGGCGGCGCGGCCGTCCTGCTCGGTTCGCACCACGCTCTCGCGCAGCTTGCGCTGGCGCTCTTCCAAAACCTTCCTGAATTGCTCTGTTTGTTTCTTCTCCATAGCCTGTCCAGTCCAAAACGCCCATCGCTGCCCGGCGGGCGTTTAACGCCTTATGCGAAATGGGAATGATATGCGTCGGTGCAGCCGGAGTCAACTTGACGCTTGGATTTTACCCCGCCGCGTCCCAAAGTTCCCGAAAGGTGCCAGCAGTTCAGCCCAACCCGGGAGCGAAGCCGGCACTCACCGCACCCGCCCCGCCATAAGCGCTCCGGCAGCATTTGAACAAGCTATTAGACGAAGCAGTGGCCTGCTGGCACGGAATTTTTATGGCGTAGAGCTTTCGTCCCGGATAGGGAATTTTCTTTGTGCCGGGACGAATTTACTCGGTGGCGGCCAGCGAGTCATCCCCGGCAAAACCCCTGACGGAAATAAAACCTGATTTATCAATTATTTGCAGACTAGATGACGAATGGCAGTTTGGCATCTCAACTGTAGTTATGCTGGCCGGAGCGCCTACAGGTCGCTCACAGTGGGCAAAACCCATGGGAGGATTTTTCAATGTTGAATCGCTTTCTATTGCTGTTTTCCTTGGCGGCAACGCTGGTTGCTTCCGGCTTTGCGCAATCGGCGTCACCCAGGGAGCAGCAGGGCAACAATCCTGCCGCGCAGTCCAGCCAACCCAGCGCGGAGGTTCCCGGCAATCCGGCCAGTGATGATCTGGGCCCGCACCAGCCGCTACAGCCGGAGACGCGCCAGGGGTTCTGGGGACGCGTGAACCCGTTTGCCCGCAAGAAGTATGTCCAGAATCAGCTTTCTCCCATTCGCAACCGGGTCAACGAGCTGGACGAGTTGACGGCCAATAATTCCCGCATGCTGAAGGACGTGGATGCGCGCGCCAGCGAGGGCATTCGCCAGGCCACGGCCCTGGCCAACCAGGCTGACCAGCACGCCCTCGATGCCGGCAATCGCGCCCAGCAGGCGAACGCGACCGCACAGCAGGCCAGCACGCGGCTGCAGACGGTCGAGCAGGTCGTCGGTAATCTCGACCAGTATCAGGCGGCCAACCAGCTCGAATTGCGCTTCCGCCAGGGACAGATCGCGCTGAGCCAGCGCGACAAGAACGCGCTCGACAAGATCGCCGCCGAGCTGAAGTCGCAGAAGGGCTACATCATTGAAGTGCAGGCGTTCTCGCCGGGCCGCGGCGAAGCTGCCGTCCGCGCTTCGCAGAAGATGGCCGACGCCGTCGTGCGCTACTTCGTCCTGAAACATGAGATCCCGGTCTATCGCATTTACGAACTCGGGATGGGCAATGCGCGCACGCAGCGCGCGGCGGCGGGAAACACCTACGCACACCGGGTGGATGTGACGGTGCTGAAGAATGGCGTCGATCAGCTTGCCCAGGTTGGTCCGGTGAGCGGCTACACCACTGGCAGCCAGGGCGGCGGAATCGGGGCGGCAGCCTCGGCCCCGGCAGCCCAGCCCAAGACCAGCGTTATGCCGGGCGGAGTAACGGCCTCGCAGTAGCCGTGTTATCGTTAGCGCCGGTAAGTTGTATCGGGTAGGAGGCGGGGTCACCCCCGCCGACCTCCCACACCACCGGACGTGCGGTTCCGCATCCGGCGGTTCATGAAGCAAACGAGAAGCGCCGCTGAGTGTCCAGCAACGAAACCAGCCCCATGTGGTCGAACCAAGACTTCGGATAGGCGGCGTGCATGTGCGAGGCCCCGGCATTCCACCACGGGCCCCGCCCGTTGGTGGCCGACTGCCACGCCCGCTGCTCGCTTAGTCCGGCCCGCATCAGATTCTTCGCCCGTGCGTAAACGCGCTTCCATTGCCGCCACAACACGGTCCGCAACTTGCGTCTGATCCAGCCATCAAGTTCCTCCAGTACGCCTTGCACCTCGGCGAGCCGGAAGTATGCAACCCAGCCCCGCAGTTGGGGGTTGAGTTGCGCGATGATCTGTTTCACACTGTGGCCGCGGGCCGCCCGCAGCCGCTGGCGGATTTTCTCCGCAAAGCGTTCCCGGCTTGGCTGCGCGATTTTCAGCTTCGGTTTCCGATGCCACGTCATGCTGTAGCCCAGAAACTTCCGCTGCCACGGTCGCGCCACGGCGCTTTTGCTCGCATTGACCTTCAGT
>JBEKQR010000311.1:0-5618 GCA_049519515.1 Candidatus Korobacteraceae bacterium | reverse complement strand
CCCTCCTGGGTGACCAACGGCTTGGGCGTGAATTTCTACTTTGGCGGCACTTCGCTGCTGATCGTGGTTGGCGTGGCCATGGACACGGTCAACCAGATTGAATCGCAGTTGATCATGCGTCATTACGAGGGCTTTACCCCGCGCAGCGGCCGGATTCGCGGCCGCCGGACCTGGTAATGCCATCCCGGCAGGCGTAACCGCAAGCCGTGCCGGGTACCCCGGCAGCCGGCAGAAAGCCGCGGGAAAGGGAATCCGGGACTGGGAAAAAGAAAAGGAATGGATACACAGACCACGGTTGCAGCCAGCAGTAGCAGCGCGAAAACGGTAGGGGCGATAATCCTGGTGGGCGCTCCCGGTTCAGGCAAGGGCACACAGGCCAAGCGGATTGCCGAGGTTCTGGAAATTCCGCATCTTTCGACCGGCGATCTGCTGCGCCAGAACGTGAGTCGCGGCACCGAGTTGGGCCGCCAGGCCAAGCAGATCATGGAACGCGGCGAACTGGTTTCCGACGAGCTGGTCTTCGGCATGGTGGCCGACCGGATCAAGCTGCCGGACTGCGTGA
Source organism: Candidatus Korobacteraceae bacterium (assembly GCA_049519515.1). GTDB lineage: Bacteria > Acidobacteriota > Terriglobia > Terriglobales > Acidobacteriaceae > CAWBRT01. The sequence continues at coordinate 5,056 of JBEKQR010000311.1, read as the reverse complement.
GCGGCTGCATTTTCGACGGCTTTCCGCGCACCGTGGGCCAGGCCGAGTGGCTCGACCGGCACCTGAACGGCAGGTTCGTGGACGACAAGCAGCAGCCGCTGGCCCCGATTGTGATTCAGCTCACAGTGGAGTATAATTCTCTTTGGCAAAGGCTTACCGGACGTCGTTCGTGTCCTACCTGTGGGCGAATCTATAATATCTACCTTCAGCCACCTCGCGTTGCGGGCGTCTGTGATGTGGATGGCGCCGCTCTGGAAACGCGCCGTGACGACCGCGAAGAAGTGATCAAAGAGCGCCTGAAGGCCTATGAAATGCAGACGCTTCCGTTGGTGGACTACTATCGCCGGCGGGGCCGGCTGCTGGAAGTCAATGGGGACCTGCGGCCCGACGGCGTGACGGCGGAAGCTTTGAAAGCAATCGAGCATGGCCATCGTTTGTAAGTCTCCAGGCGAACTGGAAAAGATGCGCCGGAGTGGTCAGATAGTGCGCCAGGTGCTGGACGATTTGACGGACTTGGTTGCCCCCGGCGTTTCCACCATGGCGCTGGAGAAAGCCGCGGAGAAGAGGATTAAGGAAGCCGGGGCAAAATCGGCCTTCAAGGGATATTACGATTATCCCTGCGTGCTCTGCACCTCCATCAATCAGGAGGTGGTGCACGGCATTCCCTCGCGCGAGCGGATACTGCGCCAGGGGGACATCGTCTCGATCGATTGTGGAGTGGTGCTCGACGGCTACTACGGCGATGCCGCCATTACCCTGCCGGTAGGCGACGGCCTTCCGCCGGAGACGGCCAAGCTGCTGGAAGTGACCGAGCACTCGCTGTATCGGGCCATTGAGGCGGCGCGCGTGGGCAACACCGTGGGCGACCTGGGACACGCCGTGCAGGAGTTGGTCGAGGCCAATGGCTTCAGCGTGGTCCGCGAATTTGTCGGGCACGGCATTGGCACCCGCCTGCATGAGGACCCGCAGGTCCCCAACTTCGGCACCCCCGGACACGGGCCGAGACTGCGCGAGGGCATGGTACTGGCCATCGAGCCCATGGTGAATGCCGGCGGCCCCGCGGTTCGCGTGCTGGAGGATAAGTGGACGGCAGTGACGGAAGACGGGCGCCCCAGCGCCCATTTTGAGCATTGCGTCGCCGTTACTAAGGATGGCCCTGTCATCCTCACGGAATGAGCTAATTTATTTTTGATTTTCGATTTTTGATTTCAGATTTTAGCCCGTGAGGGATTTTGGGTCAGAGAAGAACGAACATAAGGAGCGCATGAGCAAGGAAGACGCGATTGAAGTCATGGCCGTGGTGATCGAGCCGCTGCCAAACGCAATGTTTAAGGTCAAGCTGGAGAACAATCACGAAGTGCTTGCCCATGTCTCCGGCAAAATGCGAAAAAACTTCATTCGTATTCTTCCCGGCGACCGCGTAGCCGTGGAATTATCGCCTTACGATCTGACTCGCGGACGCATCGTCTACCGCTACAAGTGAGGGCGGCCGGCGAAAGTGGGAAGTCGTCGAGCCCCACAGGGGCGACGCAGGAGTTCTGAGAACTGTTATGAAAGTACGGGCATCGGTCAAGAAGATTTGCGACAAGTGCAAGGTCATCCGCCGGCATGGCGTGGTGCGGGTGATCTGCACCAACTCGAAGCACAAGCAGCGCCAGGGCTGATGCAAGCTCCGGCATCGCCTGGCCGGGGAAACGCGCCCGGCGGTGATGGCCGGCGCACAGCCGGGCTAACCAGATCAAGGGGAGTAGCAGGACTATGGCACGCATCGCAGGTGTTGATTTGCCGCGCAACAAGCAGACGCGGATCGCTCTGACTTATATCTTCGGCATCGGCCAGCCTCGCGCCCGCAAGATCGCGGAGGCGGCCAACGTCGACGGTTTCAAAAAGATCTCCGACCTGAGCGAGGAGGAAGTCAACCGCATTCGCCAGGTCATCGAGAACGAAGGCAACGTCGAGGGCGATCTCCGCAAGGACACCTCGATGCACATCAAGCGCTTGATCGAAATCGGCTCCTATCGCGGCTTTCGTCATCGCCGCAGCCTGCCGGTCCGCGGTCAGCGCACCCACACCAACGCGCGCACCCGCAAAGGCCCGCGCAAGGGTACGGTAGCCAACAGGAAGAAGTCGGCGGCCAAGACGTAATCGCCATCGCGGGCAACGCGGCAGGCGCTGCGGTTGCGGTTGCCAGGGTGAGGGACGGGTGGCGCGCCAGCAACGCGCTTTCCTGGCGGTGGCCGGAGCATTAACAGGTTCAGGCGCCCTGTCTGCGCCTGTGGAGCGGGAGCTGGAGCGGGGTCCTCAACGAACGAAATTCGTTGGGGAGCTGGAGCGGGAGCAAAGGTCAGGTTTATGGCAAAAGCGAGCGGTACTACCGGCGCCGCGCCGGAGAAAAAGGGAAAGACCAAGAAGTTCAAGCGCAAGGAGCGCAAACACGTCCCCCATGGGCAGGTGACGATCAACGCCTCCTTCAACAACACCATTGTCACCATCTCGGACCCGACCGGCAACGTGATCGCCTGGAAGAGCTCGGGCTCGCTCGGCTTCCGCGGATCGCGCAAGGGGACGCCGTTTGCCGCCCAGCAGGCAGCCATGAACGCGGCCAATATGGCCCGCGAGCACGGCCTGCGCAGCGTGGATGTTTCCGTCAGCGGACCCGGTTCGGGCCGCGAATCGGCCATTCGCGCGCTTTCGGCCGCCGGGCTGGACGTCCGTTCCATCAAGGATTCGACCCCGGTCCCGCACAACGGTTGCCGGCCGGCGAAACGGCGCAGAGTGTAGAGGATCGTTTCCCGTTTCCCGTTGTGGTTTTCGTGCGTGAAACGTGCAACGTGGAACGTGAAACGTTATTTCGATCGGGAAGACACCGCAGCCAACGGCGTAAACCGATCCAGCCCGGCCGCAGGGCCGGTTCAGGAGAAGAACATTGGCACGTTACAAAGATGCAGTATGCCGTCTTTGCCGCCGCGAGGGCATGAAGTTGTTTCTCAAGGGGGCAAAGTGCTTTACCGATAAGTGTCCGATCGAGAAGCGCAACTTTGCTCCCGGCCAGCATGGCAAAGACCGCAAGGCGAAGGTGGTCGGCTACGGCCTGCAGCTTCGCGAGAAACAGAAGGCCAAGCGCATGTACTTCGCGCAGGAAGGCCAGTTCCGCAATTATTTCGAGAAGGCGGCCCGCAGCAAGGGCGTCACTGGCGAAATGCTGTTGCAGCAGCTGGAGAGGCGTCTGGACAACGTGGTGTACCGTCTCGGGTTCGCGGTGGCCCGCCGCCAGGCCCGGCAGTTGGTGCGTCATGGCCACGTGCAGGTGAACGGCCGCAAGGTCAACATTCCGTCGTACGAGGTTTCGGTCGGCGACGAGATCATGATCCGCGAAAACAGCCGCAAGTTGCCGGTGCTGGAAGTGGCCAAGGAGTTCAGCGGCCACCAGGCTGTTCCAAGCTGGCTGGAGGTCAACCGCGACGAGTATCGCGGCCGCGTCCTTTCGTTGCCTAAGCGGGAAGAGATCAATCTGCCGATCAACGAGCAGTTGATCGTCGAGTTGTACAGCAAGTAGGAATCCTGCCCCGGGCCGGCGCCCGGCAAACGCCGCAGTGGCGCTTGCCGAGCGAAGGCGAGCCGGGGTGGAACCTTAACCGTGTGCCGTCCGCCGCAGCGGGGTCCCCGGCAAAGCGTTTTCGCATTCGCTGGGGTGACTGCCGGCTGGCGCCGCACCCCTTATCTCGGCCCAGATCAGCCGGCCAGGCGATCGCGGGTTCCCCGGTTCGCATTGCCGGGGGCAACGACCGCCGCCGTGCAGCATGGCCCGAACGACTAAGGAGATATAAATGCTCTGGAAGGGTTTTCAAAAACCGAAGCGCCTTGCCTTTGACGCTGAATCGCTAACCGACAAATTCGGACACTTCTGGGCGCAGCCGTTCGAGCGCGGCTTCGGCACCACCATCGGCAACGCTCTGCGGCGCGTGCTGTTGTCCTCCATCGAGGGCGCCGCCATCACCGCCGTCAAGATCGAAGGCGTGCTGCACGAGTTCCAGTCCATCCCCGGCGTGGTGGAAGACGCCACCGACATTATCCTCAACCTGAAGCAGATCCCGTTCAAGCTGAACTCGGATGCTTCCAAGGCCATCTACCTGCGGGCCGACCAGCCCGGGGTCGTCACCTCGGCCATGGTCGAGGCCGATGCCGACGTCGAAGTGCTGGACAAGGACGTTTACATCGCCACCGTCAGCGAAGGCGGCAAGCTCGACATGGAGATGCGGCTGAAGAAGGGCCGCGGCTACGTTTCCGCCGACAAGAATTTCGACGAGGACCTCGGCCTGGGGTTCATCCCCATCGACTCGGTGCATTCGCCGGTGCGCAAGGTCAACTACTCGGTCGAGGCCGCCCGCCTCGGCCAGATCACCGACTACGACAAGCTGTCGATCGAGATTTGGACCAACGGCTCGGTCAATCCGCAGGATGCCCTGGGACTGGCGGCGAAGTTGCTGAAGGACCATATGAACATCTTCATCAACTTCGAGGAAGAGGTGGAAGCCACGCTCAGCTCCGACGAGCGCAAGCCGGAGATTCGCAACGAGAACCTCAACCGTTCCGTGGAAGAGCTGGAGCTCTCGGTTCGCAGCTACAACTGCCTGAAGAACGCCAACATCCAGACCATCGGCGAGCTGGTGCAGAAGAGCGAAGCCGAGATGCTCAAGACCAAGAACTTCGGGCGCAAGTCGCTCAACGAGATCAAGGAGATTCTGGCCTCGATGGGGCTGAGCCTGGGCATGAAGATCGACGAGCAGGGCAACGCGATTCCCGTGCAGACGAGCGCCTCCAACAACACGCCTCCGGCGACGTTGACGACGGGCGAAGGGAATCAGTCGTTCTAGAGAATCTTTGAAGGGGCATGGCTTTAGCTTTAGCCATGCCGTCCAAAGCCAGAAGAAATGGGGGCTTTAGAGTGTGCGTGAGAACCTCGGTTACGACCGAGAAGTGGAACAAAGAACTGTCAGCGCCGCGTAGCGGCGATGCTGCGGGGTCCCCAGGAAACGCCGCTTTTGCGTTTCCTGGG
>JBEKQR010000310.1:0-5659 GCA_049519515.1 Candidatus Korobacteraceae bacterium | reverse complement strand
CGCCAGTCCGATCCCAATTCCACTCAATCTCGCGCCAACAAAAATACAGCCCAGCACAACGGCGAATTCGATCCAGAACATGAGGTACTCCTTCCAGTCGAGGCAGGCATCCTCTCTCGATTCAATGTGGCGTTTGACTTAGACTAGTAACGCAAGCTTACCCTCTGCCTCTGCCTTCTTGCAAATCAATGATTTTGCAGGGTGAGCACGCCTCGCCGGCCCATCGCCGGACACGCGGCAGTGTTTATCCGTGGTCCCGAAACCGGCAGCGAGTACGTTCCGAACAACTCCCAATACCGCAACACCGATTTCCGGCAGATCAACGGGCCGTCTGTACGTGTCGTGGTCGACGTTGGAAACTGGGACAACTCTCGTGCGGTCAACCATCCTGGTCAATCGGGCGATCCAGACAATCCGCACTACCGCGACTTGGCGCCGATGTGGCGCAACGGGCAGTACTTTCCGCTGCTTTACAGCCGCAAGGCGGTCGAGAAAGAGACGGAAAAGACGATCAGACTTGTACCGCTGCAGTAAAGAAACCGGAGGTTGGCCCCAAGAATGGCGCCTAACTTTTCTCAGCGGAACCAGAAACCGCGTTCTGGGAAGCTTGGGGTTTAACTTCCCCGAAGTCGACTTCGGGACCGCATCGACAGGTTTGGTCGAGGCTTGTCAACGTGCTAAACTCGCGCGTATGCCTAGAAAACTCGCCTCAGTGCTGCTATTGATCATCTGCGCCGTGTCCTTTGCCGGCGCTCGTGTCATTCGTGTTGAAATCACCTCGCGCAACGACGTTCTCGGCAGCAAGGCTTTCGGAGATGTGGGCCCGTATGAGCAGATTCTCGGCCGCGTCTACTACGTTGTGCCTGCTGCAAACCCGCATAACCAACGCATAGTAGATTTGGACAAGGCTGTAAACCTGAAGAACGGCGAAGTTGAGTTTTCGGCCGAGTTCGTCGTGGTTCACCCCAAGGACCCGAAGCGTGGCAACGGTTCCATGCTGCTTGAGGTTCCTAACCGGGGTCGTGCGCGCATTATTGCCCTTGTTGATGGTGGAACCCAGGATCTGAAGGATGTCGGCGACGCCTGGCTGCTGCGCAACGGCTACACGGTGGCAGCGGTCGGCTGGCAATGGGACGCCACGGGACCGGATGCTCTACACATCTTTGCCCCGATCGCCAAAGATCATGGCAAGTCAATCACCGGCCTGCTGCGCGGCGATTTTACCTTGGCGAAGCCACTGCAGGATGTTCCGCTCGGGCATTACTTCCCGGCGACGGCCGGCGGGCTCGGCGGTAGTGAGTATCCAGTTGCGGCACCCGATGATCTGCGTAACATGCTCACCGTGCGTGATCGGCCCAACTCCAAACGAGCCCTGATTCCGCGCTCGCAATGGCAGTTCGCGCACATGGTCAACGGCAAATTGGAGACGAGCAATCGCCATATCCACCTCAATGGCGGCTTTCAACCTGGCAAGATCTACGAGTATGTCTACGTGGTGCAAGACCCGGTTATCGCTGGCCTAAGCTTCGCCGCAATCCGTGACTTCGCCTCGTACGCTAAGCATGACCCAGAGGCGATAGCGCCTGTGGTTCGCGTTCACGCGGAAGGCATTTCCCAGAACGGCCGGTTCCTACGGGATATGCTGTACCAGGGCTTCAATGCTGACGAGGAAGGCCGGATCGCGCTTGATGGTGTGCTCGCCCACATAGCGGGCGCCGGCGTAGGCAGCTTCAACTACCGCTTCTGCCAGCCGTCGCGTGACTCTCAGCCAATGTCGTCAATATTCTGGCCGACGGATATCTTCCCCTTCACCGATCTGCCGGAGACAGATCCGAGGACCCGCGAAAAAGCCAGCCTGCTGGACCGTGCCAGGAGCGAGAATGTCGTGCCTAAGATCTTCTTCTCGCACACCTCGTACGAGTACTGGGGGCGCGCTACATCGCTGATTCACACCACGGCCGACGGTAAACGCGACATGCCGATTTCGGACAATGTGCGCATCTATATGTACACCGGGCTGCAGCATACCGCGGCTCCCTTTCCGCCGGAAAAGGGCAGCGCCGACATGCTCGGCCAGCAACCGCAAACGCCACTCCCAATCAATTTCTTCTGGCGGGCCATGATTGCCAATATGGACGCCTGGGTGCGCAGCAATACTCCTCCGCCGGCAAGTAAGTATCCGAAGATCGCGGACGGGAACTTGGCACCTCTGAACAAATCCAAATTCCCGGCTATCCCAGGCATCAACCGCCCCAAGGACATGGTCGAAGCACGGCCTCTTGACTTTGGCCCGAACTGGCGTAGCACAGGTATCCTGACTGTACAGCCGCCCAAGGTAGGCAAGCCTTATCCTGCACTGGTCCCACAGGTCGATGCAGACGGTAACGACCTTGGTGGCATTCAACTGCCAGCCATTACCGTACCGCTCGCCACTTATACGGGGTGGAATCTCCGCGACCCCTCAATCTCGGCGTCCGAGCAGCGAGTCTCGTTCGAAGGCTCATATATACCGCTCCCGAAGACGGCCGAACAGCGGCAACGGTCAGGTGATCCGCGGAAGTCGATTGCGGAACGCTATACCAGCCGGCAGGAATACCTGAAGCGCTATGAGCAGGCCGTCAGCGAACTTGTGGGTGAGCGATATATCCTAGACGAAGACCGGGGCGCACTGTTGAAACGTGGGGGTCAGGAGTGGGATTTGGCAACAAAGTAGTGGTGTCAGCCCGGCCGTTCCTGAGTGGCCGGGTTTATCCAGTAGCAACCTTTTGTTGAATGTGCCGTACGGGTGCAGGCTACCGCTGCGGAACGAGATTGATCGTCTTCTCTGTCTCTTTCTCTACAGCCCTTAGGGTATGAGCAGCGGAAAACACCGGCCATTGCGCTACATCGGTGCCAAGTCGCGGCCTTGCGACAACGTGACGGAATCGTCTGATCAGATGTAAGCCATTGTTTTTACCCACGATTCCCCGCCTGAAACAATAACGGATCCTGAGACACCCTTACCGTAGTCAGGGTCTCGGACCGCGGTCCAGAAACCGCGTTCTGGAAAATCAGAGTTGTTACCCCTGACCACGGCTGAGTTCCCAGAAAGCGACTTCTGGCCCGGCTTCGCGAAGATGTTGTTGACGGTGCCAATCAGGGATGAGGTGCCGGCGCAGGTGGACACGACATGCGTTGGGAGGAAGTGGCGGTATATTTTTTGGGGAACGCACAATGGCCCTATCCTAAACTTATGGAGTGACGTGTGCTGCTGGCGTGCGGTCACTCGCATGGTGCGGGTGCGTGGGATAGGATATCGACATGCGCAGCCCTGAGTCACTCCGCAGTGCAGACCGTGAACTAGTGCAGATCGTGGACGCTGCGCTCGAAGACTCCGCTCGCAGGAGCGGCCCCTGGCTGGCGTGTCGCCCAGGCTGTACTCAGTGCTGCATTGGGGTGTTCGCTATCACGCAACTGGACGCCATCAGGTTACAAGAAGGGCTGGCTGAACTGGAGCAGCAGGATCCCGAGCGGGCGAAGCGGGTGCGCCAGCGCGCCCGTGCTGCAGTCCGCCGCCTACGCGCTGGCTTTCCGGGAGACCCATCCACAGGAATACTCGCTGAGAGCGGCGAAGATTTCGAAGACTTCGCCAATGACGAACCTTGCCCGGTGCTTGATCCCAAGACCGGCACATGCGATCTGTATTCGGCGCGTCCCATGACCTGCCGCGTCTTCGGACCACCGCTACGCTCGGAAGGCGGCCTCGGTGTTTGCGAACTTTGCTTTCATGGCGCGACCACGGAACAGATCGCCGCGTGCGAACTCCACGCAGACACCGACGATCTCGAAGCAAAAGTTCTCGCCCAGGCGGAAGCTGCTACGGGGAAGAGTGGTAACACCATTGTTGCCTTTGCCCTTGGGCGCTAGAAAGCTATCCTCCAGGCATTTCACTCGCCGTATCCCGTACATTGAAATCCCGGGGAGCACGCAACGACCCGCTCTCATTCGTGCCTTTGCTGTTTCGCACCATCCAGTTGCAAAATACAGCTGGAGACGACGATCTGGTCTGAGCGGCTGAGGTTCCCTTGACTCACAATTTTGACGCTATCGTTCTGGGCGCGGGAGCTGCCGGGTTAATGTGCGCGGTGGAAGCCGGCAAGCGCGGGCGGCGCGTGGCTGTGCTTGAGCGCGCCGAGCGAGCGGGCAAAAAGATCCTTATTTCTGGCGGAGGCCGCTGTAACTTCACCAACATCTACTGCCAACCGGAGCATTTCATCTCTCACAACCCGCATTTCGCGAAATCCGCGCTGGCCCGATACACACCTTCGGACTTTATTGCCCTGGTCGAGAAGCATCGTATTGCTTACCACGAAAAGACACTGGGGCAGTTGTTCTGCGATCGCTCGGCCCAGGATATCTTGAGCATGCTGGAGTGCGAGTGCCGCGCCGCCGGTGTCCGACTGTTCCTGAACACGGCTATAGACGAGGTACGGCGCGGTACCTGCTTCGTGGTGCGTGCGGGGAAAACGGAGTTTCACGCGCCAGCAGTTGTGGTCGCAACCGGCGGGTTATCTATTCCCAAGATGGGGGCCACCGGCTTCGGATATGAGGTGGCGCGTCAGTTTGGGTTGGCAATCCATCCCACGCGGCCGGCGCTGGCACCGCTGGTTCTCGGGGCCGAAGACCGCGAGCGCTACTGCGACCTTGCTGGAATCGCGGCCGATGTGGTGGCGTGTTTCGGCAAACAGCGCTTTCGCGAGAGGATGCTCTTTACACATCGAGGCTTGAGCGGACCAGCTATCCTGCAAATCTCATCGTATTGGAATAAACCGCAGCCGGTCCTGATTGACCTGGCCCCCGAGAGGAATGTTACGGCGGCACTTCGCGAATCGACCTCGTCCAGGGATCTAAGCGCGGCGAAGGAAGCTTTCCGTGCTGTTCTGCCGAACCGGCTGGCGGACCGCTGGCTCAAGCTGCACGTTCCTGCGAACTGGACGAACGCCGCACTCGAGGCACTGGAGCATCAGGCACATCAATGGGCGATCACTCCGGTCGATACCGAGGGCTACGACAAAGCTGAAGTAACAGCCGGAGGAGTGGATACTGACGAGCTGTCGGCTAAGACGATGGAGAGCCGCAAAGTCCGCGGCCTGTTCTTCATCGGAGAAGTCCTGGATGTGACCGGTCACTTGGGTGGGTTCAACTTCCAGTGGGCGTGGGCCTCGGGCGCCTGTGCTGGATGGGCGCTATAAGTGCTCACCAACCTGGGGCGGAACGAGCCTGGTTCCCGCCATTTGGCGTTCTTGGCGGCCCATTCGCGCATCTATTCACAATGACCAATTTGAGTTGAACAGGAGATCGTTAGGTGTCATCTTCATCGGCCGGAAAGCACGCAGGCGGTGGCCCGGCAACTGGCCAGCCCGCGATGCCCGAGCCTTCGTTCGCCGAGCGCGCTCGCACCCTCGCCTACTTGGGCCGTATCGGGAGCCTCTCAACCCTCTCACGCAAGCAGCCGGGCTTTCCCTTCGGTTCAGTTATGCCCTACGGACCCGACGAGCACGGACGCCCAATTTTCCTGATCAGCACGATGGCCATGCATACCCACAATCTGTTGGTGGACCCGCGTGCCAGTTTGCTGGTAACGCAACCTGACGCGAGCGGTGATCCACTGGGCGCGCCC
>JBEKQR010000309.1:0-10177 GCA_049519515.1 Candidatus Korobacteraceae bacterium | reverse complement strand
CCCGGCGTCGAATCCAACAGACACCTGGCTGTGCCCATTGGATGCAAGCGGCGCAATCAAGTATTGTTGGCGATATTCGCGAAAAAGGGAAGCCCTGGCAATTGCCGGTCCAAAACGAAGGTAACAACGAAAAGGGGTTAGGGAATAGGGGGTAGGGATTAGTAAGACAACACCGCTGAACGCGCCTGATCCCTAAACCTTTGCCGAGGCGCTGATGTATCCGATGGTAAAATGAAATTGTCGGGCATCGGTCCCGCGCGACGCAATCCCGCCAATCCCGCCAGGTCCGGAAGGAAGCAACGGTAACGGGCTCGTGCGTGTGCAGCGGGTAACCGGTGTCCGGCTCTGCAGTTTAACCCGGCAAACGCGGCGTTGAGGTTTTCTGGGGCCCTTATCCGCACTCTCTCATTTACAACTTCGCTCCTCATCGGTGACAATTAGCTTTTCATTCGGAGAACACGTTGAAAACAGTAAAGCGCGCCAAGATCAGCGCCGTGGGGAGCTACGTTCCGCCCCGGGTGCTCACCAATTTAGATTTGGAAAAGATGATCGACACCACCAGCGAGTGGATTCTGGAGCGGACCGGCATCCGGGAGCGCCACTTGGTGGACCCCGGAGTCGCGGCCAGCGATCTGGCGGTCGCCTCGGTGCACAACCTGATCGAGCGCCACGGCGTCAGTGTTGACGACGTGGAGGCCGTCGTGGTGGGTACGGTCACGCCAGACATGATGTACCCTTCCACCGCCTGTCTGGTGCAGCACAAGCTGAAGATCCCGAACGCTTGGGGCTTCGACGTCTCCGCCGGTTGCTCGGGGTTCCTCTATGCCTTGACCGCCGGGGCAAAGCTGGTCGAGAGCGGCACGCACAAGAAGGTGCTGGTGATCGGCACCGACGTGAACTCATCCATGATCGATTACACCGACCGCGCCACCTGCATCATCTTCGGCGATGGCGCCGGCGCGGTGCTGCTGGAGCCGGCAGCCGACGGCGAAGAAGCGGGGATCATAGACTCTGTTCACCAGATCGAAGGCTTTGGCGGGCAGTACCTCTACATGCCTGGCGGCAACAGCCTCCATCCGGCCTCGCACAAGACGGTGGACGAAAAGATGCACTGCGTTCACCAGGACGGGCAGCAGGTCTTCAAGTATGCCGTCAAGAAAATGGCGGAGATGACCGAGCGCGTGTTGCGGAAGAACGGACTGACCGGGGCGGACGTGGACTGCTTTATCGCCCACCAGGCGAACAAGCGCATCATTTGCGCCACCGCCGACCGTCTGAAGATGGCGCAGGAGAAGGTCATCATCAATATCGAACGCTACGGCAACACTACCGCCGGCACCATCCCGCTGGCCATGACCACGGCCATCGACGAAAAGCGCCTGAAAAAGAACGACATGCTGCTGCTGGCGGCGGTGGGCGCGGGCTTTACCAGCGGCGCTACCCTGCTGCGATGGGCCTTCTAAATATTTATGATTTCAGATTTTCGATTTCAGATTGAGAAGCACCCGGACCATACGCATAGCTGGGTGCATCAGGTTCCGCGCCGTGTGGTTCGGCGCTAACCTGGGAATAACCCTGCTTACAACCCTGCGTACACAGAAAAAAGCGCACTCCAAACGAGCGCGCTTTCCTGTTTTACAGCCTTTCTCCGTTTACGGGTGCGTCATCTTCTCCGGACGCACGATCTGGTCGAACTCCTCGCCGCTCAGGTAACCCAGCTTGAGCGCGGCCTCGCGCAAACTGCTGTGCTCGACGTGGGCGGTATGCGCGATCTTGGCTGCCTTGTCGTAGCCGATCTTGGGCGTGAGCGCGGTCACCAGCATGAGCGAGTTCTTGACGTAGTAATCGATGCGCTCGCGATTCACTTCAATGCCCTTGATCATGTACTCCACGTAGCCGTGGCAGGCATCGTGCAGCAGCGTGCAGGAGTGCAGGAAGTTGTAAATCATCACCGGCTTGAAGACGTTCAGCTCGAAGTTGCCTTGCGAGCCGGCAAAGCCGACGGCGGCGGTGGCCCCGTGCACCTGCACCGCAACCATGGTCATGGCCTCGCACTGCGTGGGATTGACCTTGCCGGGCATGATGGAGGAGCCCGGTTCGTTCTCGGGGATGGTAAGCTCGCCCAGCCCGCAACGCGGTCCGGAGGCCAGCCAGCGAATGTCGTTTGAGATCTTCATGAACGAAGCCGCCAGGGTTTCCAGCGCTCCCTGGGCGAAGATGATCTCGTCGTGCGCCGCCAGCGAGGCGAACTTGTTGGGATGCGAGCTGAACGGCAGCCCGGTAAGCTCGGCAATCTTTTTAGCCGCGCGCTCGGCGAACTCCGGATGGGCGTTCAGTCCGGTGCCCACCGCCGTCCCGCCAATTGCCAGGTCGTAGAGCCCTTTCAGCACCAGCCGCAGGCGCTCGACGTCGCGCTCCAGCATGCTTGCCCAGCCGGAGAACTCCTGCCCCACGGTAAGCGGAGTGGCATCCTGCAGGTGGGTGCGGCCGGTCTTGACAATATCCTTAAATTCCTTTGATTTGGCGGCGATGGCATCATGTACTTCTTTAACTGCCGGGATGAGCTTGTTGACGGCCTCGGCAGCGGCAATGTGCATGGCTGCCGGAAAGGTGTCGTTAGACGACTGCGACATGTTCACATGGTCGTTGGGGTGAATCGGAGTCTTGGAGCCGAGCACCCCGCCGGCAATTTCGATCGCCCGGTTGGAGATGACCTCGTTCACGTTCATGTTGGTCTGCGTGCCGCTGCCGGTCTGCCAGATGCGCAGCGGGAACTGATCGTTCAGCTTGCCTTCGATCACTTCGTCGGCTGCCTGCACGATCAGCTTGGCCTTGTCGGCGGGCAGCTTGCCGAGGTCCTGGTTCACCAGGGCGGCGGCCTTCTTGAGAGTGCCAAAAGCGCGGATCAGCTCCGGAGGCATGACGTCGCGGCCAATGTTGAAGTGGATCAGCGAGCGCTGCGTCTGCGCTCCCCAGTAAACGTTGGCCGCCACTTCGATCTTGCCCATGCTGTCCGATTCGACCCGTGTCGCATTTTTTGAAGGTGTTGCCATAACTTGCTCCTCTTTTGATTACGTTATGTAAGATGTTTCACACTCGGCGGGTGCAGACCTAGGTTTCGGTTTTGCGCCGCTCTGCATCCTCGTCCCCTGGCCAACCCGCTGCCAGGAGCCCATTGCAACCACGATACCGATGAACTGGACAGCCCGAATTATACCGCCATAGCGGGCCCGCATCCCCACAATCATAACCGTGGACGACCGGCGCGGCGACATGGGTGAGTCGGGATGAGGTCTGGAGGATTAGGGCTTGAGCCGAAAAGCACGGCGGGGGTACAGTGGTGAGGTAGTTACTTCCGATGAGGCGGCGATGGCGGCCCGTATATCACTGGCAATGTCTGCCTTCAGGTCCAACGCTAGCCGGTGCTTCAACTCTTCAACCGCTAGGGATAACGCTTCTGACTTTCCGCCCATGCGCTTGTCGGTCGGTGTAAAGTGCAGCAAATCTTCATAGATCATGGCCCCAAACTTGTTCTTGAATTTGCGCTCCTGCCGTAATTTCAATGTGAAGCCGGCGAGTTCCGCCAACGCACTCACCAGCAGACCGTTCTGAAAGGAAACGCCACGAATACATGACTCCCTGCCTACGACAAATATCGCCCGGCTGGCGGGTCTCATTACGCGGCGCAGCTCAAGGAGTGCTGCGTGCATATCGAGGCAATATTGGATGACCGTAAGGAAGCGGTTGCCTCTGTGTTTGCGATTTGAACCAAATTCGGACTTGGCGACGTGCAACAAATCCCACCCCAAGAGCTCCATCGGCCGCCGGTTGTTCTGGTGGTAGTTAAAAACATTGATGTAAGGCGGCGAGGTCAGTACGAAATCGACGGTGGCATCGGCCAGGGGTAATTGCCGGGCGTCGCAGTTCTCGACTCGATATTCTTGAGCCGCGTATGGGAGATCTTCAACAATGTGCAAATGCTGGCTGAAAGCGCGGTACACCGCGTCGGTGTCACAATTGGCCTCGTTTTCGATGTCAGCCACCCTTATCAAAACGTTCGTTAGAATGTTGCGCTCGTACTGATCTAGGCCTGGTTCTTGTGCCAGGTGCGTCAGTCGGGCAACGACCGGTTCTTGTGCTGTAGGCTGTCTAAACAGGGGCAGATGTGACTCAAAGACCTGGTTGAAAAGCCGCTGCACGCGTTGTAGCACCTCTTCTCGTTGTTGCCTGCGTAAGGGAATAAACATGACCGTCTCTGCCATCGCTACCGCCGCAGGGTTTATCTCCGTCCCTGTGCAGGGAAGCTGCATCCGTGCGGCTTCGACCAGCGTTGTGCCAACCCCAGCGAAAGGGTCGAGAACAAGGTCACCCGTCGCCGCATATGTAGAAAGCAAAATATCGGCCAAGCCGGGGGAGAATTGGCCCCTCCAAGGAAACAAATTGGTGCGCACCCTCGTTTCGAGGTCCAACATGTGTTGTTGTATTTCCGCCCTGTCAATGGCTATCTGGTCGAATGCGTAACTGTAGGCCAATGTCTTCAAAAGTATCCTCGCTCCAGGATAGTTTGTTCATCGAGCTGCACGTTTTCCGGATATACAGTCTGCATATGGCTCACAATCCGGGCAAAGCATTCATATTGGAACGGGTTGGCATCGTAGTACTCAATAAAGGCATTCCGAGCCGCTCTCCTTCCCGCCACTGTGGCAAGTTTTTCGCGGAAGTTTGAATTCAATCGTTTGGCTTTGCGTAGGATGATGACTTCTTCTATATCTGTCGAAGAGGTATCGATAGGCTCCATATCAAGCCATTCGCAAAGCAGTAAATACCTTGATCCCGAAACCGCTTGTTTCAGCGCCCGCGCCGTCTCTAGGCTTTCGTTGAACATCGTTTTGTCGAGGTTCGTTTTACATTCAGCGGCAAGGTAAGCCACATTTAGCACTGTATTGAGCGTATCACCGCCGGCAAACTCTGGGTCAGTCGATGCCTTTAAATAGACCTTCTTCGACAGGGCGTAATCCTGATCTTTCTGTTTGATGAAAATGCCACCTTCCGGCAGCAGCGTATGAACGCTCCCCGCGAAGATGAACGCAGCAAATGCCCCTTGCGGTCCAACCGAACAACTTCTCAAACGAGCCAAGCCCGGCACTAACTGGGTATCCGCCAGTCTCGGCAGAAACTCCTCAAGTACGGAGTTATCAACCTTGTGTTGCCCCTTTTGCCGATAGAGAAAATCCGCGGGTGAATCGTAGATTAGATCAACCTCGATGAATCGTTTGTATTCATTCAATGAGCCAATCAGCGCCCGTAACAGATCGTCGCCTTCAACCTGAAGCCCATCCATGAAAGCGATCCATGCGTTATACCGCTCAATGGCTTCGGCTACCCTGGGCTTGTCAATTTCGGGGAGCTTACGATTTTGAGTTAGCGCAATCAGCTTGCCAGAATGGGGTTTTGGAAGTGCACACGTAAACATTTATTGTTCCAATTTTTGTTTTTAAAACAGGATCATAGCAGCACAAGAGAATACTGACCAGCTACTTTTTCCTTGACTCCCTGGGTACAGACCAAACAAACACGGCGAGTGTTCCCGGCGCCTTGTGTTCCAGCATAGCATTGCCAATGCAACGGCCCGGAGGCATTCCCAACTATGCTTTATAAATAGAGTTATGGAAACGCGGGGCAACTTCGATGTGGTTGTGATCGGCGCCGGTCCCACCGGACTGGCATGCGCCATCGACGCCAAGCGCGCTGGCTTTCGGGTTTGCAACATTGACAAAGGCTGCATCGTCAACTCGCTCTATCACTACCCGACAAACATGACTTTCTTCACCACTTCCGAGCTGCTGGAAATTGGTGATATTCCCTTTCCCAGCCCCAACGCCAAGCCGACGCGGCAGGAGGCGCTGGAGTACTACCGCAAGGTCGCCGACCACTACCAACTGGAAGTCTTTCAGTACGAGACGGTTCGCGGGGTGGAGGGCAGCGACGGCCACTTCCAGGTACAGACCACCGGCCTGATGGGGCGTCTGCGCCAGTACCAGGCCTGCAAGCTGATCCTGGCCAGCGGTTATTATGACCGCCCGAATTATCTCAATGTCCCGGGCGAAGACCTCCCCAAGGTCTCGCATTATTATCGCGAGCCGCACCCTTACTACAACGCGGACGTGGTGGTGGTCGGAGGCAAGAACTCGGCGGCCATCGCCGCCCTGGAACTGTGGCGGCACAGCGCGCGCGTCACCCTGGTGCACCGCGGGCCGGCCATGCACAGCCATGTTAAGTACTGGATCAAGCCGGACATCGAGAACCGAATCAAGAACGGAGAGATCAAGGCTTGCTTTAACTCTTGCCTGAAAGAAGTTCTTCCCGAGGAGGTTGTCATTGCCACGCCGGAAGGCGAAATGCGCTTGCCCAATGACTTTGTGCTGGCCATGACCGGATACCGTCCGGATTTCAAGTTCATGACCGGCCTGGGAATCCAGCTTACGGAGGACTGCACTCCGGTGGTCAACCCGGAGACGCTGGAAAGCAACGTGCCCGGCATTTACCTGGCCGGAGTGATTATCGCCGGCAAGCGGACGAACGAAATCTTCATCGAAAACGGACGCTTCCACGGCGGCCAGATCGCCCGCGACCTTCAGAAGCGGCTGGCAGGAACGCGGGGTTAACCGTCGTTTCACGTTTCACGTTGCACGTTTCACGTCGGCGGCGGCCCCACATCTGCGAAATCCCACGCAAGTTTCCTTTGCCGGGTGCCCCAGGTTCCGCGCCGCGCAGTTCGGCGCTAACCTGGGGAAGTTATCTCTGCCGTGATGGGAAGACGATTTCAACGTGAAACGAGAAACGTGAAACGATCTTTCACCCGCCGCAGTTCACAACCGTTGCTCCGATCGCGCGCAAATGTTCCCGGGGCGAGATCTCGAAAACCGAGAACGACGGGGTGGCCCACCCTAGCTTCTTTTGCTAGGGTGGGGTAGTTTCATTTACTGTCGAGAGTCGCCTTGTCGGCGAAAAACGCCGGCCTCACCAGTTTGGTGCAGCGTGAAACGTGAAACGGGAAACTTGAAACGTGCTGTCGTGGCCAAAGCTCCCTGCCGGGTCGACCTCGCCGGAGGCACGGTCGATATCTGGCCGCTATACCTTTTCCATCCCGGCGCGGTGACCGTCAACGTCGCCGTCGATATTCAGACCAGTTGCCGCATCACGCCGCTGCGCACGACGGAGATCCGCCTGCGCTCGCTGGATACCGGACGCGAGGACCGTTTCCCAAACTTCCAGGCGCTGGCCACGGCTCGCCACCCGCGGCATGCGCTGGCCGCGCATCTGCTGCGATTTTTCCAGCCACGGGGCGGGCTATCGCTCGAAACCAACTCGGACGCCCCCGCCGGAGCGGGCATCTCCGGCTCCTCGGCGCTGATGATCGCCACTACCGCCGCCCTGGCCCGCCACGTTGGCCGAAAGATCACTCACGGGCAGATTCGCGAGATCGCGCAGAACGTGGAAGCCCAGCTCATCGGCGTCCCCACCGGCTGCCAGGACTACTATCCCGCGCTTTATGGCGGCGTCAGCGCGCTGCATCTGGAGCCTGACGGCATTCATCGCGAAGAGATCGCCGTTCCCGCCGCCGAGCTGGAGTCGCGCGTGGTGCTGGCCTACACCGGCGCGCCGCGACAGTCGGGGATCAACAATTGGGAGGTCTTCAAGGCGCACATTGACGGCAACCGGCGGGTACGGCGCAATTTCCAGCGGATCGTGGAGATCGCGCAGGCCATGGCTGCCGGGCTGCGCGCGCGCGACTGGGGCGAAATCGAGCGGCTGCTTCGCCAGGAGTGGAAGCTGCGCAAGAGCAATGCACCGGGAATTTCAACTCTGCTGATCGATCGCCTGGTGAGGGTTGCCGGACGAAATGGCGGGCGGGCGGCCAAAGTGTGCGGAGCCGGCGGCGGCGGATGCGTCGTATTCCTGGTTGAGCCCGGTTCGCGCAAGCGTGTGGCCGAGGCGCTGGCGCAAGCCGGAGGCCAGATTCTTCCCTTCCGCGTGGCCGCCACCGGCCTCACGGTGCGAACCCTCACCGCCGGGGCGTGATGTTGTTCGGAAAGTGTTGTTCGGAAAACGTTTCGGGAAACATGGACCTGGAATCGCAATCCCGCCAGCACGACACGGAACGCCAGCACGACACGGAACTTGATGCGCAGGGCGATACTCCAATCCACCCGATCTTTCGCTTCCTGATCGCTGCCGCCCTTACCTGGGCGGCGAATTGGGCAATTGGCAACCTGTGTTTCCGCCTCTTTGGCGGCCACCTGCTGCTGGCGGACGCCCTTTACCGGGTGCTGACCGCGGCGCTGCTGATCGCACTCTACAGCCTCATGCTCGGGCTGCTCGATCATCGTCCGGGCGATCACCTGGCTGGGCAGGGGCTACCCTGGAAGCGGTTCGCCAGGCGGCAGTTTCTGACCGGATTGGCCTGGGGAATAATGGCCATCGGGATAGGCGTTGCGTGCACTGCTCTTGCCGGCGATTACAAGGCGGAGTTTAGGCTCACGGCACATACTCTGTGGCTGAGCGTCGAGGTGCTGGTTTTGCTGTTTGGTGGAGCGCTGCTGGAAGAGGTCATGTTCCGCGGCTACCCTTTTCAGCGGCTGGTGGAGGCGGTGGGGCCGGTCTGGGCGGTGGCAGTCGTTTCCGCCCTCTTTGGCGCCGCCCATTTAGGCAACCCCAACGCGCGCGGGGTGCTGAGCTGGGCGTTTTTCAATACCATTGCCATAGGGGTGCTGCTGGCGTTTGGCTATTTGCGGTCGCGCAGCTTGTGGCTTCCGTTGGGCATCCACTTCGGCTGGAATTTTGCCCTCGGCTTCATGTTCGGGCTGCCGGTGAGCGGCATGAGCGAATTCGCGGTCGTGGTGCGCGGCTCGACCAGCGGCCGCCCGTGGCTGACCGGCGGCGCTTATGGAGTCGAAAACAGCGCCCTGGCCGCGGTTTTGTTGCTGCTGAGCTTCCCTGTGGTTTTCTGGGCCGGCTCCCGCTTCAGGACGCCGGACGAGGCGGTTCCACCCCGGCACGCGTAAACGCGAAGCGTGCTGGCGCCCGGCTGAGAGCCCCTGGAGCGGCCCAGGCTGCGACTCGGGCTCGGCCGGCCAGTGAGCGAAAGTTGTTTGACATTTTCGAAAATTGGGGCACGATGGAAGCTGCTGCACGATCCACCGTCAAACGCAATGGCGTTTGCCGGGGGACCCGGCAATGAGAAACTTTCCCGGCCGGGCGGCGTTCCATCGTGCAGATACACGAGGGAGGGCCAGCAATGCGCAAGTGGGCAGTCCCACTGACGGTACTCGGGGTCGGCGGCCTCGGGGTCCTGATGTTCTCCGAGCGCGGGCGTAACGCCATCCGCTGGATGTTCCGGCGGATGCAGGAGGCTCCGGACCGAATCGCGGAATGGAATGAAACCGCCCAGACCGAAATAGACAAGATCCAGGTGGCAATCAATCAACTGGCGGAATCGCTGCGCGTCAACCTGGCCCGCTAGGGCCTGAGCCAAGGTTGGGGCTGCCCTCTCGTGCAGCTTGCGCTTTATGCTGCCAGGCTGCTGATCTTGCGCGCCAAGGCGAGGTCGCGCTTGGTGAGCCCGCCGGCGTCGTGCGAGGTCAGCGAAAGCGTCACCCGGTTGTAGTTGATGGTGATGTCGGGGTGATGATTGGCTTCTTCGGCCTCTTCCGCCACTTTGTTCACAAACTCCAGGGCGTGGACGAAATCGCGAAACTGAAATACGCGCTGGATCGCCTTGTCCTGCAACTTCCACTCAGGAAGCCCGGCCAAGGCGTTGTGGATATCGGGATCGTGCAGGGGAGCGGTCATCGAGACCTCCTTCGAAGGGCATTTCCCGTCTCTCGTTTCCCGTTTCACGTTTCACGTTTCACGTTTCACGAAAGACCGGCTATAGCGGTTTCAGTAATGGTGTGAAACTGCTCTGATCAACTTCGTGCCACGCGAAAACGGCTCTCTTGCTTAGTTGAGGACGTGGTCATTTAGGTTGGAAGGCGCAACTGATTCGGCTGAGGCAGCGTGAAGACAGCGCGGCCTCAGGATACCGGTTGGAGAAAACGTATTTAAGGGATGAATTACTTAGTAACCAGCTCTAACGCCGGCACAAGCTGTCCGAATTCGCGCGCCTGCTCTTCCC
>JBEKQR010000308.1:0-5698 GCA_049519515.1 Candidatus Korobacteraceae bacterium | reverse complement strand
ACCCCATAACCATGAACAGCAGCGAAGATGTCTATTCTCCCAGTGTGAAAAGGTACTACTCCTAGAGACCGTGATGGTATATACTTCATTCCGCCGATTTCGTGCAACCTGCAATTAATTGTAGAACTGGAGGTCACCCATTGTGGGCGATGTTTGATGGAATTTTAAATAGGTCACGCTGGCCAGTTGTTCCACTCGACGAGATCAAGAAGCGTGCTCGCTTGTTGGTCATAGATGATAGTGAGTTTCCTTACCAGGCACTCTTTGAGCGCGATGGGTATACTCTCGAAAAGTGGCCTGACGTTTTAGACTTGCCTAAACTCGAGTCTGGCTATTTTGATATTCTTTTGCTTGATCTTCAAGGCGTTGGACGACAACAGTCAGCTGAACAAGGCTTGGGGATACTGAAGCATTTACGCCAGACAATACCAACACAAATTATCATTGCATATTCTAGTGCTGATTGGCCACTTAAGTACCAAGATTTTTTTCGGTTAGCAGATGCAGTATTGAGCAAGACTTCCGATTATGTCGACTTCAAACGACAAGTAGATCAACTGCTTGATGATCGGTTTTCACTCGGGTTCTATTTGGCTCGAATACGGACAATCGTAGGTCAGCAGATTGAGGACAGCACACGGCTTGATCGTGTGTCCAGAAGGTGTATTCTTCGCAACAACCCAGACAAACTCAGAAGGTATCTCGAAGATCGAGCCCTTTCGCCGCAATTAGTCGGCAATGTTCTCAGCGTGGTCCGAACTGCAATAGCAGTAGCAGCGCTATGGAAAAAATAGTTCTTGCATACTTCCCTTTTCCCTACGTCATCGATCACGAGCGCCAGGTAGGATACAGGTTTTCGTGGGCTCGACAGTGTGATCATTGTAGCCGAGCTTGTGAAACTGCTGCCAAAGACACCTTGGACGTATGCGGGAACGGAGTCAACTACCTCCGTTTAAGCCCTAAAATTGTGAGTTTTGGTTTCATTGTTGCCACTTCTAATCCTTCGTCCGCAACGAAGAAGGCAATTCACCAAAATCCCGATCGCATTATCAAAGCCGCAGAGTTAGATACTGTGGTAGGGATATTTCAAAGGGTTATTCGGGGATTCAGCGATGATATTGAAGCCAGGAAAAGATCGGTCGTGGAGAAGTACAAACAAGATAGAGGTTATGAACAAGATTTTCTCAAACTACTTCGCCCTGAGATTCAGAAAGCATTCTCATTTCTGCATGACTATAAGCAGTTCATTGCACGCATTCGACAAAATATTAATGTTGTCCTGGCATCGCGCTATTCGGGCGTAGTGGTTGACGATATGTTGGCGCGTGCGTTGCCATCTGAAAAGGCAATCTACTGGGCAACTGTGTTGATGGAGGAAAAGCTCGAAACCGCTGTACTGTTGTTACACCCCGAGCGAATCAAGAGCGAAGAGGGGACTCTGTCCCGTCTTCATGGATTGGTAACGAAATACGTTCACATCTATCAGGCAGCTTTTTCCGAGAAGAATGTCACCGTCAAGACGGAAGGATTCAGCGTAGGCGAAGTGAAAGGTCCAAGAGCTATTTCCATTATTCCTCACACGCTTATAGACAATGCGCTCAAGTACTCGCCTAGGGATTCCCAGGTCCTAGGGCGTTATGGGGAAACAGATCATGACATTACCCTCTCCGTTTCTTCCTATGGACCGCGCATAAAGGAGTCTGAAAGGGATAAGATCTTCGACATCTTTTTCCGCGCTGATGCTGCTGTTAGGCAGGAAGAGGAGGGAACTGGCGTGGGGCTCTATCTAGCCCAATTTGTCGCGCATCAGTTCGGCACGACGATAACTGTTAAGCAGGATCCGCAAAACACGCCTAGCCGAGGACATTGGACAACCTTCTCGGTTTGCTTCAAGCGGCATCAATGACGATCATGGGAAGGCGGGTACCCTCGCGTTCCCTTATGGCCAATGCGTTTATTGAGGGGAAGATACTAGGCTAAAGAACTAAATTTGTGGTCCAACCGCATAGCTTGTAAGTCGTAAAAATATGGCGCATCTGAACCGGTGGTCATTCTAAATCTTCAAGTCGGTATTTGTCTTCTCACACCGTTTCCAGCTCTTCTTCCAGCAATTGCTTGTTGTACAGGCTGGTGTAGTAGCCGTTGAGAGCGACCAGCTCGTCGTGGGTTCCGTACTCGACGATCTGGCCCTCGTGAAGCACGGCGATGCGGTCGGCATTGCGCACGGTGGAGACGCGGTGCGAGATGAAAATGGTGGTGCGTCCGCGCATTACCTGGCGCAGGTGATTAAGGATGTGTTCCTCGGTCTGGGTATCGACGCTGGCCAGGGCGTCGTCCAGCACCAGGATGCGCGGGTTGCGGATCACGGCGCGGGCGATGGCGGTACGCTGTTTTTGCCCGCCGGAGAGTGTCAGCCCGCGTTCTCCGACCAGGGTGGCATATTTTTCCGGAAAAGCTTCGATATCGCGGGCTAGGCCGGCGATTTCAGCGGCCTCGCGGACCTGCTCCGGGGTGGCGTTTTCCGTGCCAAAAGAGATGTTTCCGCCAATGGTCTCGCTGAACAGGAAGGTCTCCTGCGGGACGAAGCCGATGTTGCGGCGCAGGTGTTCCAGTTGGAATTCGCGAATAGGGTGCCCATCGATCAGCACCGCGCCCGCTTCGGCGTTGTAGATGCGCGGAATCAGGCTGACCAGCGTGGATTTTCCCGCGCCGGTCGGCCCTACAATCGCCAGGCTGCTGCCGGCAGGGATTCGCAGGTTTATGTTATTGAGCACGGGCACAGCCGCGCGCCGCTCGTCCACCCGGTCCTCGCCTGCATAAGCGAAGTTCAGGTTGCGAAACTCGATCTCGCCACAGATCGGAGTTTCGGCTCCGTAGCGCGCCACCGCCTGGTCGTCCTTAATCTCCGGCGTTTCGGTCAGGATCTGGTTGATGCGCCCCATCGAGGCCCGGCCGCGCTGGATGATATTGACCACCCAGCCCAGCGAGATCACCGGCCAGGTAAGTTGCACCATGTAGAGGTTGAAGGCGACGAAATCGCCCACTTGCATGCGCCCCAGCAGCACCTCGCGTCCGCCCATCCAGAGCACCAGCACAATGGCGAAGCCGAGCAAGGTCTCCAGCGTCGGCCAGAGCATTCCCATCAGCCGCACCAGCTTGATGCTGCGGGCAATGTATTCCTTGTTATCCGCTTCGAAGGCGCGGATTTCGGCTTCTTCCTGGGCGTAGGCGCGAATCACGCGTGCGCCCGAGAAGTTCTCCTGGGCGCGCGCCGATATGTCGGAGAACATGGCCTGAATGCGCTCGAAGCGCTCGTGGATCCGCCTGCCGAAGTACTGGACCGTAATGCTGACGATTGGCAACGGCAGAAATGCCCAGGCCGTCAGCTTGGGACTGATGCCGATCATGAATATAAGCGCGCCGGTGGTGAAAACTAAGGTGTTGGCCGAGTACATGATCGCCGGCCCCAGCAGCATGCGCACGGAATTCAGGTCGTTGGTGGCGCGCGCCATAATGTCGCCGGTCCGCGTTCGCTGGTAGTAACTGTAGGAGAGCGACTCCAGGTGGCGGAACAGATTGTTGCGCAGGTCGAACTCGATGTCCCGCGAGATGCCGATCACGATCCAGCGGGTGAGAAACTGAAATATGCCCTTGCCCGCGGCTATCGCTATCAGCAGCAGCGAGTAGGTGATCAACTTGTGCCGGAGGACGCCACTGTTCAGGTCGTCGGTGGCGCGCCGGATAACCTGCGGAAACAGGACCCAGATGGCATTGGTGAACAGGACGGAGAAGCAGCCCGCGACCAGTCCGCGCCAGTGTTTTCTCAGGTACGGAAGTAGCGGGCTAAGATTGCTCATGGCATCCATGTCCTCTCAACACTTTAGATGATTCTGGGGCGGAACGGCATCCGGGAAAATCGCGGCCATTTCGCGCTTCACGCTTGACATGCGAGCAGCAGGGTAGTACAGGTGCCCGCAGAATTGCGGTGAAGCCGGTCGAACGGGCTCTTTGACCAAAGATTGGTGAATTGGGGGCCGCACGTGCCCCACATCTGCCTGCCGTTGGCAGATGTGGGTTTTATAACTACATTACGTCGGCACCTTCAGCAGGAGGTATCCGCTGGCCAGGCCAAAGACGATGTCCGGAGCCCAGGCGGCCAGCGCCGAAGGCAGTTGGCTGGTGTTTCCCATGGCCTCGAACAATCCGGAAACTACGTAGTACCCGACCGCCACACCGATGGCAACGGCCACCCCGGCAAGCGCGCCCCGTCGTCCCTGGGCGGCGGCGAAGGGCACCGCCAGCACCGCCATTATCAGCGTAATCAGCGGATAGGCGAACTTCTTCTGCAGTTGCACCTTCAGGCGCACGACGTCGAAGCCGCTCTGCTGCAGGTCGCGAATGTAGCGCCGCAGTTCCTCATAGCTCATCTCCGAGGACTGCTTTACCTCTTTCTTGAAGTAGGTTGGCGGCTCGGTGAGCTCGGGGAAGGCCCGCACATCGAAGCGCGAATAGTCCACTACCGCGGGACCGCGGAAGGCGCGAGTCCATCCCTGCTCGAAGACCCATTTTTCCAGGGTGTTCGACCAGTGAGCGCGCGCGGCAAACAGCCGGCTCTTCAACTGAAAGGTCTTGGGATCGAAGAAGAACACCGAGAGGTTGGCGAAGCGGTTTTGATCGGGATCGTAGAACTCGTAATAAAAGATGTTGTCGTGCTCGCCGAAGATCCACTTGCGGTCCGGCCGCAAGTAGGTCTGGGGAGGCTTGCCCTTGATGAGGTTGCGCAGCGTTTCCTGCCGCTTGTTGGCGTGGGGAATATATAGCTGGTCGAAGGCGAACAGCGCGCAGGCAATGATGGCCGCGACCATGAACACCGGCAGCACGATGCGGTAAAGGCTGATCCCGCTGGCTTTGACGGCCGTCATCTCGCTGGATTTCTGCATCAGTCCGAAGGTGACCAGCACCGCCAGCAGGACGCTGAGCGGGGTCATCAGGTAAAGCATCGAGGGGGTGACGTCGGCCAGGTACTCGGCCACCAGCGTCAGCGGGGTCCGGTTGCGCACGATGTCGCTGAGCAGCTCGAAGAAGGTGAACACCAGGGTCAGCATCAGGAAGGTGCTCAGTATAAGCCCGAAATAGAGAAAAAAATCGCGCAGGACGAGGTCATCCAGAATCAAGGGAAAGCGCGCCCGGAAGAGCCGGTGGCGCGCCGAGGCGCGCTCGAAAGCGCCGGCGCTGGAGCGCAAACGAAGCGGATGCGCCCTGACGCCGCTCTGCACGGTGTTCTTGAGCCGGCCCCACCACTCGCGCATGCTGCCGATCTCGACCGGCTGCCGGTCCGCTCGCCACAGCAGCACCAGCCCGGTCACGAAAAAGATGATGTCCGACATCCACACGCCGAGCCAGGGCGGCAGCTTGCCTCCGCGGCCAAACGAGATGCCCATCAGCGAAATCAGGTAATAGGCAAAGACCAGCAGAATGGTGAGCACGAAGCCGGTGCTCTTGCCGCCCTTCTTGGATGAGAGTCCCAGCGGGACGCCGACCAGCGCCAGCACCAGGCACGAGGTGGGCAGCGCCAGGCGGCGGTGAAATTCCACGCTGTACCAGCGCGCCTTGACCTGAGGGTCGTCGGCCGGCGCCCCCGGGCGCGGCGGCGGCGTTTTCTCCGGATGCTGAGCGCGCCACAGCAGCTCGCGCGTGG
>JBEKQR010000307.1:0-5734 GCA_049519515.1 Candidatus Korobacteraceae bacterium | reverse complement strand
GTCCGGTTTCCACGTAGGCGGGAAATTTCCGGTTGAGAAAATCGACTACGATCCGCCCGGTGGGCGTCGGCTTGATATCCTGCTCCCCGATGGGCGTGCTGGGATTGACAATCACTACCGGAGCGCCCTGCTGCGCCATGCGGATGGCAATCTGTTCGGCCATGAACTTGGAGCGCTTGTAGTGGCCGATCATATCGCCCTCGGCCACTGGCGTTTCTTCGTTGACCGCCTGCGGTTCGCGCTTGAAGCCCATGGTCGCCACGCTGCTGGTGTAGACGATACGGCGAACCCCGGCCGCCTGCGCAGCGCGAATCACCTGTTCGGTGCCCTCCACGTTGGCGGCATACATCGGCTGCGGATCGGGGGTCCAAAGACGGTAATCGGCCGCCACGTGGAAGACCGCGTCGCAACCCTGCATTCCCTTGCGCAGCGAATCGGCGTCGCTCAAATCGCCGGTGACGAGCTCGGCCTTGAGTTGGGCAACGTTGTCCAGCCGGCTGTGGCGGCGGACCAGGAGACGCAAGTCGGCGCCCTGCTCGCCCAGCAGGCGCGCCACATGACTGCCGACAAAACCCGTAGCTCCGGTGACAAAGGCTTTCATGAGCGTAGAAACTCTTTCGAGAGAACAAAAATCTTTGCAAGGGCGCGGCTTTAGCCGCGCCGAACAAATGCGGAATAGAACGGGCCTTTAAGCCCTGAGGGTATTGCCCTCAGCGGCTAAAGCCGGATTCGTAACCGCTCCAAGCGGCACGCCTGAACAGGCTGCGGAAAAAACCTCTGCGAGAGGCAATAACCAACCTCCCTCGCGGGCTGAAGCCCGCTCGGGATATTGATAATAAAGGGCCTCTCACGGCGCGGCTAAAGCCGCGCCCTTTCAAAACAATCGCCAGCTGACGTTTTTCAGCAGCCTGTGAAGGCGTGCCCTTTCAAAGATCCGGGTACAACAACTTTTGGTGCCGCCACACTCGAACTCCGGCAGCAACAAGCCCTCAGATTTGGACTGGCAACCGCATCTTTAGCTGAACAGCGACCAGGCCAGCAGCTTCCAGGTATCGGCAAAGCCGCTGGCGGTAGCCGCGCTGGCCTCGTATCCGGAGTGCACCAGGCAATCCTGGCAACGGCGGTCGCGGCCATGGCCGTATTCGTCCCAGGGCGTGTCGTTGATCAGTCCGGCGAAGGTCTGGTGGTGCTGGTCGGTGATCAGGTAGCAGGGACCCTTCCAGCCCTTGGTGTTGTACGTCGGATTGCCCCAGGCGGTGCAGGAAAGCTCGCGGCTGCCGGCCAGGAATTCCAGGTATATGGGCGAATCGGCGATCGGATAGCGCCTGGCCAGGCGCTTGATGTCCTTGAACTTGTCGCGAATGGCGCTCCGGTCGAGAAAGATTTCCTTGGTCTGCACGGCGGAGTACGAGTAGCCCGGAGAGACCACGTGCGAATCGACCCCCAGGCCCCGCAGATACTCCAGCAGCGCCTCCACTTCGTTCATGTCCGTCTCTTCGTAGACGGTGGTGTTGGTCATCACCCGGAAGCCCTTCGCCTTGGCCAGCTTTATGGCTTCCACGGCCTGATCGAAGACGCCCTCGCGCTCGACCGCCAGATCGTGCGACTTACGCAAGCCGTCCAGATGGATGTTCCAGAGAAAGCGAATATCGGGCGAGAATTCGCCGATGCGCTTGGAGACAAACATGCCATTGGTGCAGACGATGACGTGCTTCTTGCGCGCCAGCAGGGTGCGGGTGAGTTCGCCAATCTCCTTGTACAACAGCGGTTCGCCGCCGCAGATGGCCACCATGGGAGCGCCGCACTCCTCGACCGCCGCCAGGCAGGTCTCCAGGGGAACGACTTCCTTGATCGTGTCCTCGTACTCGCGGATGCGGCCGCAGCCGGTGCAAGTCAGATTGCACGCGTGCAGCGGCTCCAGCATCATGACCAGGGGAAAGCGCTTCACCCCGTTCAGCTTCTGCCGGACAATGTACTTCGCCAGGTCTGCTTGTAGTCTCAGCGGATGACGCATTGGGTTCCCGTTATATCCTTCCGATTCGTTCGCGATACCCGGGGACGCCTAATCTCCCCGGATGGTATCTCCGGCCAGCCCGGCAAAGGCAGCATCCCCGGTGTTTGCCTGGCGCTCTTGGGACGCGACAACCTTCGCGTACTTGGTTAAGGCCAGCAGCGGAAAATACTGGGCATACATGTGATACTTCAAATAGAAAACGCGCGGGAAGCCGGTGCCCGTGTACGGGGCCTCGAACCAGGAACCGTCCGCCTTCTGCTGCTTGAGCAGATAGGCCACCCCGCGCGCTAAACAGTCGCTGCGATAGTCGCCGGCAGCCATCAGGCCCAGCAGGGCCCAGGCGGTCTGCGAGCAGGTGCTGGGACCGACGCCTTTCTTGTCGGCGTCGTCGTAGGATTCGCAGCTCTCGCCCCAGCCGCCGTCGGGATTCTGCACCATGCGAATCCATTCCGCCACCTGCTGCACCATGGGCTCGTGGTTGTCGAGGCCGAGAGCGTCCAGGCCGCGCAGCACGCACATGGTTCCGTAGATGTAGTTCACTCCCCAGCGGCCAAACCAGGAGCCGTCCGGTTCCTGCTCGGAGCGAATGAACTCGAGGGCCCGCCTGACCGGCTTGTCGTCGAGCGAGAAGCCGTGGTTCGCCAGGCACTCCAGCACCCGTCCCGTAATGTCCACCGTGGGCGGATCGAGCATGGCATTGTGGTCGGCGAAGGGCACGTACTGAAAGACCATGCGGTCATTATTTTTGTCGAACGAGGCCCAGCCGCCGTTCTTGCACTGCATGGAGAGCACCCAGTCGATGGCCCGCTTCACCGACTCCGACTGGTAGCGCTGGTCGGAGGTGTCCACTTGGCCGAGGCCCAGTATCACCATGGCGGAATCGTCCACGTCGGGGTAAAACTCGTTGTTGAATTCGAAATACCAGCCGCCCGGCGGCGTGTGCCGGTTCTTGATCGACCAGTCGCCCTTGCTGTGAATCTGTTTCTTCAGAATCCACTCGGCGGCGGCCACCATGCGCCGGTCATCGCGCGCCACGCCGCTTTCCCCCAGCGCGAACATGGCATAAGCGGTGTCCCAAACCGGCGACATGCAGGGCTGCATGCGGAAGGTGTCGCCTTCCTCGATGCCGAGCTTCTCAAACTCGTCGATGGCGCGAATCAGTTGCGGATCGTCCAGGGAATAACCCAGGCAGCGCAGCGCGATAATGGAATTGAGAACGCCGGGGTAGATAGCTCCCAGGCCGTCGCTCATCTCGAAGCGCTGCAACATCCACTTTTCCGCCACTCTGAGGGCGAGCCACCGCAACGGCCTGACGTGCACGGCCTCAAACCAGTGGGTAAGGCGGTCGAGCACCAGGAAAAAGTTCCGCCAGCTCACCAGCTTGTCGTCCCACTTGAGCCGGAGCTCGGAGCGCAGCCGGCCCTGCGGAAACAGCTCATTGATTCCCTGCTCCGCGGGCAGCTTCTTGAACGGTTTTTTGGCATAGCAGATGGACAGCGGAATCAGAATGGCGCGCGACCACGACGAGATCTCGTAGATATTGAACCAGAACCAGTTGGGAAAGAGCACTATCTCGGGCGGAATGGCGGGAACGGCGTCGTAGTCGTACTGGCCGAGCGCGCACAGGTAGATCTTGGTGAAGGTGTTGACCGCGGGAACGCCGCCATTCTCCAGGATGAACTTGCGTGCCTTGACCAGGGGCGCGGCATCCTGGCTGAAGCCGCAGAGCTTGAAAGCAAAGTAGGCCTTGACCGAGGCGCTGATGTTGGACGGGCCGCCGGGGTAAATAGGCCAGCCGCCATCGTCGTTCTGATGGCGCGCGATCTCCCGGATGGCTTTGCCGAAGCGCTCCTCGTTGCGTGTGCCCAGCAGCGTGTGCAGGAAGATGTAGTCGGACTCCAGCGTGGTATCCGCCTCGAGTTCTCCGCACCAGTAACCTTCGGCGTGCTGTGTCGAAAACAGGCGCCGGCGAGCGGCGTCGATGGCGGAAC
Source organism: Candidatus Korobacteraceae bacterium (assembly GCA_049519515.1). Classification (GTDB taxonomy): domain Bacteria; phylum Acidobacteriota; class Terriglobia; order Terriglobales; family Acidobacteriaceae; genus CAWBRT01. The sequence goes on along the minus strand of JBEKQR010000307.1, from coordinate 1,729 downwards.
GCAGATGCCCGGCGATGCCGTCGATCTTGCCGAAAAGCATGCTCGCCGCTTTGGGTTCCATCTCCATCCCGTTTACTCCGCCAACTTACTCCGCCGGCTTATTCCGCCAGCTTATTCCGCCAACCGGGGACTCCAGGCAACGTCGTCGTTGCGCTCGCTGGGGTGAATCGCCGGGGCCGAAGCGATGGCTTCCACAATCTCCGGCGGCAGGGCGAAGCGCACGTTCTCCGGCACTACCTCAATTTCCTCCAGGTTGGAGAAGCCGCGCTTGCTGAGAAACTCGATAACCTCCTGCACCAGCACATCTGGAGCGGAAGCGCCCGCCGTAAGGGCGATGGTCTTTACGCCCGCGAGCCAGTTGGAATCGATGTCGCGATAGGTATCGATCAGGTATGAGCGGGTCCCCAGGTTGCCGGCCACTTCGACCAGGCGGTTGGAGTTCGAGCTGTTGGGCGACCCCACGACCAGCACCAGGTCCGCCTTGCAGGCCACGTTCTTGACCGCAACCTGCCGGTTTTCAGTGGCATAACAGATATCCTGGGCATGCGGCCCCTTGATGTTGGGGAAGCGCTCCTTCAAGGCGTCGATGATGTCGCGGGCCTCGTCCAGGCTGAGGGTGGTCTGCGTGAGATAAGCGACGCGATTCGGGTCGGGGACTTGTAGAGCCCTGGCTTGCTCGACACTGTTCACCACCTTGGTCACCTGCGGGGCTTCGCCCAGGGTGCCGATGACTTCGTCGTGATTGAGGTGACCGATCAGGATGAGCGAGTGACCGTCACGGGCGAACCTGGCGGCCTCGACGTGTACCTTGGTGACCAGCGGGCAGGTGGCGTCAATCACCCGCAGATTGCGCTCCTGGCTGGCCCGGCGCACCTCGGGAGCCACGCCGTGGGCGCTGTAAATCACCCGCTCGCCCGGCGGGACTTCGTTTACGTCGTCGACGAAGATCGCCCCCTTGGCCTGAAGCTCTTCCACCACGTAGCGGTTGTGGACGATCTCCTTGCGCACATAAATGGGCGGGCCAAAGGTCTCCAGGGCGATGCGGACAATGTCAATGGCGCGCACCACCCCGGCGCAGAAGCCTCGGGGCTTCAACAAAAGCAAAGTTTTCGCTTCGGCGTTTGCAGTCATGATCCTCTCAGCAGCCTGGGCCCGGGGTGGACCTGGCGTTGCCGGCAATCCTCTAGCTTACCCGGTCCGGCCGCCCTTTGCGACCGTAAGACATAGAAAGGGCAGGAATTACCATCGTTCAGTTTGATTCTTGCAGCGAACTGCGCTTTGCCCGCTAAAGCAGGTTCTCCCCACAGGCCCGAGCTTTGTTTCACGGCGGAGTACCATGCATATTGTAGCAGTGTTGCAGCAGATTAAGGGACGATTTGCACCTCACAGGACAAGCACCGGAGTGGCTTGAGGGCCAGTGGCTGGGGTGATCAGAAAGACAATGATTGGAAAAGATATTCGGACGAGGAACGCACACGCACGGGTCACGGTTTCGACTTGTAACCGCACACCCCTACCGCTCTGAATGGCTCACGTAAATCCGCTGAAATTAAAGCACTCGCCGAAGTGTAGCGCTGGTCTCCAGACCGGCTGTCGTGGGGGCGTCCACGCCCGCACTTTCCCCTTGGCCGGAATACAATGCTTCTTCATGGCGGAGCACCCACCCCAGGATGCAACTGCGGCGCAGGGCGCGACGAAGCCCCGTTTCGGCGAGGTGAAAATTCGCGAG
>JBEKQR010000306.1:0-5771 GCA_049519515.1 Candidatus Korobacteraceae bacterium | reverse complement strand
AAATGCAGATCCCTCGCGGGCTGAAGCCCGCTCGGGATATTGAAAATAAAGGGCCGTTACGGCGCGGCTGAAGCCGCGCCCTTTCAAAAATGATGGAGCATTCGAGTTTTTCCGCAGCCTGTTTAGCCGCCGAGGCGAGGTATCCACAGCGCCTAAAGGCGTACTTATTGTTGAGCGCTGTTTCCCACGCCTGAAGGCGTGGGCTTCCACGGTAATCCAGAGAAGAGCAACAAGTGCCCAAGGCGATTACGAAACAAATTCCCTTATTTTCCCCTGTTACACTGAAGTAACCCGCCCATGAATACCGTTGAGGCCATGCGGATCGCGTTGCAGTCGCTTTGGGCGAGCAAGCTGCGCTCGCTGCTGACGCTGCTTGGGGTGGTCATTGGCGTGGCCGCCGTCATTGCCGTGGTGACCTTCGTCAACGGCATCAACGGCTATGTGGCGGAGAAGATCTTCAACCTGGGCGCCGACGTTTTCATCATCTCCAAGGCCCCAAACGTTATCACCAACGTCGACCAGTATCTGGAGAGCCAGAAGCGGAAGGAGCTGTACCTGGACGACTACGAAGCGGTTGCGGCCGGGTGCTCCGCCTGCAAGATGGTGGGAGCGGCGACTGGAACCCCCAACGCCACCATCCGCTACAACGAGCAGAGCAGCACCGACACCTGGGTGCGCGGCTGGACGCCTTCCATGGGGCCAATCTATGACCTTGACCTGGCGAGCGGGCGCTCGATCACCGGCTCGGACATGAACGCCGGCGCCAACGTCGTCGTGATCGGGCACGACATCCAGGAGAATCTTATGGCCGGCGTCGATCCGCTGGGCAAGGAGATCCGCGTCGACGGGCATCTCTACCAGGTAATCGGGGTGGCTGCTGCGAAGGGCAAAACGCTGGGCCTGAGCCAGGACAACTGGGTGCTGATGCCGATTACCACCTGGTTCAAGCAGTACGGCAGCCGGCGCAACAGCATACGCATCTGGGCCAAGGCCTACGGCATGGGCGCGCAGCTCGATACGGCCATAGATCAGGCGCGGGTGATCGTGCGCGCGCGGCGGCATGACCGCCCCGGCGCGCCGGACAGCTTTGCCGCCGAAACCAACCAGAATTTCCTCTCCATCTGGAGCGATTTGAGCGGCACGTTTTTCGTGGTAACCATTGCCATCGCCTCGATTGCGCTGCTGGTAGGCGGCATCGTGATCATGAACATCATGCTGGTTACGGTCAGCGAGCGCACGCGCGAGATCGGCATTCGCAAGGCGATGGGCGCGCGCCGCGGCGATATCATGCGGCAGTTCCTGATCGAGTCGGGCACCATGGCGCTGGTGGGCGGCATCCTGGGGGTGATTGCCGGCATTGTGGTCGCCAAGACGGTGACGCTGATGATCGGAATGCCTTCGGCCATCAAGCTCTGGGCGGTGGCGGCGGGGCTCATCGTTTCCGCCAGCGTGGGCATCTTTTTCGGAGTCTATCCGGCGCGCAAGGCCGCCCGCCTTGATCCCATAGCGGCATTGCGCTTCGAGTTGTAACCGGGGTCCCCAGCAAACCCGCTGTTGGCTTGCTGGGGTGGAAAATCATGACCAGCCGAGCCGAGCTATCAGTGCGAACCCGTCCGCCGCGGCCGCGCCTGGCGTGGACGCCGGGCGAAAACCTGCGCATGGCCATGGATACGCTCGTCACCAACAAGCTGCGCTCCGGCCTGACCATACTGGGCGTCGTCATTGGAGTGATGACGGTGATCGCCATCTCCTCGGTGGTGCGCGGGCTCAACGCCAACGTGCAAGCGATCGTGCAGCAGATGGGCTCCAACATCATCTTCGCCTATCACCTGGAGCCGTTCCGCTTCGGCCGCCCGACGGCGGAGATGCTGAACCGCAAGGAGCTTAGCTACGAAGATGCCATGGCCATCCGCGAGCTGCCGCATGTCAAGGCGGTGACAGCCGGAATACGCATCTTCCTTAAGGAATTCGGCTACGGAACCTACGTCGTCAAATACGAAGGCCGCCGGGCCAAGAACACCATTCTGGAAGGCGACACCATCTCGGCCGCCGACGTCTTCGACTACAAGCCGGAGCGCGGACGGTGGTTCATTCCGGTGGAAAACGAGCAGCGCAGCCCGGTCATCGTGCTTGGCTACGATACCGCCGAGACCCTGTTTGGCGAGGCCGATCCGGTCGGCAAGCAGCTCAACATAGAGGGCCGGCTGTTTACCGTGGTCGGAGTGGCGGAAAAGAAAAAAGCAGCCTTCAGCGGCGGCACCAACCCGGAAGACAACATCGTTTTCTTTCCCTACGCCACCTTTCGCAAGATGCATCCGGAGGCCAAGGACAACTGGATCAGCATCAAGGCCACCTCGCAGGAAGACGTGCCGAAGGCGATCGACGAAATTCGCGAGTTGCTGCGCCGGCGGCGCCATGTGGCGCTGGACAAGCCCGACAACTTCGCCGTCTTCAGCCAGGATTCGCTGGTCGAGGTGTGGAACAAGATCACCGGAGGCGTCTTCGTCTTCATGTTCGCCGTTTCCAGCGTGGGCCTGATCGTGGGCGGCGTGGGAGTGATGAACATCATGCTGGTTTCGGTGACCGAGCGCACGCGGGAAATCGGCGTGCGCAAGGCGATGGGCGCGCGCAAAGGCGACATCCTGGCGCAGTTCACCATGGAGGCGGTAACGCTCACCGCCATCGGAGGCGGGCTGGGAATACTGGTCGGAGGCGCGGTTACGGCGCTGGTGCCGGTGATCTTTCCTCTGCTGCCGGCGAGCATGTCGCTGGGGTGGTCCGCCTCGGCGCTGGCTGCCTCGGCTTTCATCGGACTGGTCTTCGGAATCTATCCCGCGTGGAAGGCGGCCAACCTCGATCCCATCGAGGCGCTGCGGTACGAGTAGCGCTGGTCCCACATAGCGAGACCGTGGGTGGCCCACATTTGCGGAGCCGCAGGCGGAGCTAATGTGGGGTTGCAGCAGCAACTTCCCCACATTTGCCAACAGAAGGCAAATGTGGGCCACCCGTGCTGCGATATGAGTGAGGAATCAGCGCAGCACTCCTTTTTGCAGATCCTCCGCCGCTTTCCTGACGCTCTCCGGTGTGCCCAGGTCGCGCCAGTAGTATTCGTCTGCGGGGAAGCCGTGAATTCTTTCACCACGGGCGGCAAGCTGCAAATAGCAGGCGATGATCGAGAAGATGTTTTTCTCCGGCATCATGGCGAAAAGGCGGGAAGAGATCACGTGAATGCCGCAAAAGCCCAACGCCCGCAGCGGGGTCCCCGGCAAACGCCCTGGTTCCGCCCCAGCCAATGGGAAAGCGCCGTTCGCTGATGCCCCCGCTTGCGTTTGCCGGGGTATAAGCGATCTGCCAGAACGTGCCAATTCATCTATTTCCGCTTCGCTGGTGCGGCGGCCGCAAAGCCGAAGCTGTTCATCGAAAAGCAGGTATCGGGAAGAGTCGCGCTCCTGCACTGCCAGCGTGGCCAGGGCCCGATTTTCCGCGTGAAATTGCACCATGCGCCCGAGATCAATGCTGCTGATGACATCGACGTTGTGCAGGATGAACGGCTCGTCCAAACCTCCGGTATTTTTCAGAAAAAAATGGGCGGTCTTTTTCAGGCCGCCGCCGGTATCGAGCAGCACATCTTCGCGCGAGACTTCAACCCGCAAGCCGAAGTTGTCGTTGGCCTGCAGGTACTCGACGATCATCCCGGCGAGGTGATGCGCGTTGATGATCACCTCGCGCACTCCGAAGGCGCGCAAGCGCGTGAGCGTGATCTCCAGCAGCGTGCGCCCGGCAATCTCGACCAGCGCCTTGGGGCGATCGTCGGTGAGCGGCCGCAGGCGCGTACCCAGCCCGGCAGCCAGAACCATGGCCTTCATCTGCCCAGCTTTTCCAGCTCGAGATGCCGCACTACCACCTCCAGCCCGTTGCGTTCGCGCAGGCGCTTGGCCAACTGCTCCGCCAGAAAGACCGAGCGATGCTGGCCGCCGGTGCAGCCGAAGGAGACCATCAGGCTCTTGAATCCGCGTCCCTGATAGTTGCTGACGCTGGCGTCCACCAGCGACATGACGCCGGCGAGGAACTGGTGCACGCTCTCCTGCTGATTGAGATAGTCGATCACCGGCGCATCCTTGCCGGTGAGGTCTCGGAACCGCTCTTCGCGCCCGGGGTTCGGCAGGCTGCGGCCGTCGAAAACAAAGCCGCCGCCATGGCCCGACTCGTCTTTGGGCAGGCCGCCGCGGTGAAAGGAGAAGCTGAAGATTCGCACCACCAGGTTCTCCGCGTCGCCAGCCAGGCTCTGCAGTTTCTCCGAGGCCAGCATGCCGCGAAAGGCCTCCATCAGCGCCGGCAGCGCGATGGGCAAGCTGGCATTGTGAAGCAGCCAGCGCACGTTCTTCAGCGCGTACGGCACGCTCTGCAGAAAAAGCGGCTTGCGCTCGTAGAAACCGCGAAAGCCGTAGGCGCCCAACGCCTGCATGGTGCGGACGTAAACGTAGGCGTAGTAGTGCTGCATGAAGGCTTCGCGGTCGAGCTTGATGAAATTGCTCAAGGCGCCGAGATAGTGATCGAGCAGTTGCCGCCGCAGCTCCGGCGGCAGGTCGGCCTTGGCATCGTACAGAATTGACGCGATGTCGTATTGCAGCGCGCCCCGGCGTCCGCCCTGGTAGTCAAGGAAGAATGGCTGGGGGCCCCGCAGCATGATGTTGCGCGATTGGAAATCGCGATAAAGAAAATAATCGCGGCCGGCGTTCAGCAGGAACTTCGTCAACCTCCCGAAGTCGTCTTCCAGCTCCTGTTCGTTGAAGCCGACCCCGGCCAGGCGGAGAAAGTAGTACTTGAAATAGTTCAAGTCCCAGGCGATGGACTGGCGGTCGAAGCTCGAGCGCGGGTAGCAGACCTTGTAATTCAAATCGCGGCCGGCTTCGACCTGAAAGCGCGGCAACACGGCCACCGCCTTGCGATATGCCTCGATCACGGGCGGCGCAATGTCATCGCCGGCGCGATTTTGCGAGAGAAACTCGAACAGGGTGACGTCCCCCAGGTCTTCCACCAGGTAAGCGCCGAGAGCCAGGTCTTCCGCATAGATCTCCGCCACCGGCAGTCCGTGGCGGCGAAAGTGCCGGGAAAATTCCAGGAAGGCGACGTTCTCTTCGCGCACGTCATGCAGAACGCCGATGGCGCTGAGGTTTTCGCCGGCAAGGCGCACGATCCTGCGCCCCGATGCGCCGAGCTGGCCTTGCAGCGGCTGCACCCGGCGGACCGGCGCGCGGAAATGCTGCTCAAAGAGCTTTTGGAGAACGTCCATGAAAAATGAGTTCCGGCAATTCAGCTTTGCGCAATCACAGCGTTGCGTTCGTCAGAGCCCGAGCTCCGCCAGCCGCTCCGCCGGACGCGCCAGCACCGCTTTGCTGCCACGGACCACTATAGGCCGTTGAATAAGTCCCGGATTCTTCGCCATAAGGCGGAGAAGCTCGTCATCGCCGAGCTTCTTGCCGGCAATCAAGGTACTGTATGCCGGGTCGTTCGTGCGCAACGCCTCTTGCGGCTTGAGACCGGCGCGGCGCAGCAAGTCTTTGAGCGCCTCCGGTTTCATCGGCTGCTCGAGATAGTTGACGGCTTCAAACTCGATGCCCTTTTCGGTCAAGACCCGCTTGACCTCGCGGCACTTTCCTCAAGTCGAGCTTCCATAGAATTTCACTATGTCGCGAACCATGTGCCTCCTTACTACCGCACTGCCATGTATATTGAATATGCTTACGGCACGGCTGAACGGGCTGCGGAAA
>JBEKQR010000305.1:0-5797 GCA_049519515.1 Candidatus Korobacteraceae bacterium | reverse complement strand
CGAGCGGCATTACTGGAAAGTTTGGCGGAGGCTCGGCCTTCCGTCTCACGCCAGTTGTCGCCGCTGTTGGCTCCCGCGTTGCGACGCAAGCTCAATCAGCGGCCTGACGCGAATGGCTGACAAAAAGCCGCGCATTTGTGTAAACCCGCAAGGGCAGCGCTCGTCTATAGAGAACTGGAGAGGTGGTTCGATGGCCAGAAGCAAGGCAGTGTTGAGTGGCGCAATCGTCCTTTACTTCGTGATCTGTTTGGAAATTCTGATCATGATCAGCCCCTTCGCGGGTTTCTTTTATTCGGCCTTTAACCCCTTTCTTCTCGGACTGGCCAGGTATCCGGCGACCCGCTGGCTGAGCTCTTTCTTTTTTGTCCACTTGGTGGCCCCGCCTGACGGATTTCTGCAATTCCTGCGGATTATGGGTTCCGTTCTCTTTGTTGCCGGGCTTGTCGTGTTTTTCGTTTGCGCACTTCAGGTTTACGCCAGTAAGTTTCTTAAGACGGGCCCCGCCTTGAAGGCGCTCTATTCCGTGATCCGGCACCCGCAGTACCTCAGTCTCGCCGTTTCTGGCATCGGACTTGCCATTCTGTGGCCGAGATTCCTGGTTGTGTTTCTCTGGGTTGTGATGGTGTTGGTTTATTACCTGCTGGCCAAAGATGAAGAACGACGCATGCTCAAGCAATTTCCGGAGTCATACCAAAAATACATGGAGAGTTCGGGGATGTTCTTGCCGAAGAGAATGGAGCAATCGCTTGGCTTTTCCACCCCGGCCGGCAGGGTTGCGCTTTTTGCTTTGCTCTCCTTATTTGTCATCGGTGGCGCCTTTCTTCTGCGGGGTTACACCATAGCGCATTTGCCTTTGTGGTCGGAGTCAAATGTGGCTGTGCTGCCGATCATGCCCCAAGATGAACCGATGCTGGAACACCGGATGGCCGATATACTCAAACTCGAAGAAGTCAAGTCGAGACTGCACGGCGACGAACCTTATCTCGTCTATTTCATGCCGGTCAATTACGTCATGCAAGGTCTCATCGGCGATACCGGAGGCGATTGGCAATTGTACAAACAGCACCACACGGTCAGCATGATCACCGATTTTATACTCCATCCCTCTGGCCACCTGGCGGGGCATCATTCCATGCATGGGGACGCAAGCCATTCTGAACATGGCATGGAGTCAACAACCGTGAGGAGACTTATCTTCGTTACCGTATCCGGCGCGATGCCCGGCAAGAAATTCTATCCGTTCGCCATAAATGCAATTCGAACGCCCGAATTTATGATTGACGTGGATGTGCACACGTTACGAGTGGTGGGGGTAAAGGATCTGCCGGTTGAAACCGCTTGGGGCAAGGTGCCAACGCCTTCCTTTTAGGTTGAATCGCGCTAGGGGTAGATGGGGAGCACGGAAAGACGCGTTTCTGGCTCGAATTTCACAAGCACAGGCAGCGGGCTTTCCGTGTAACGCCCCTTCTTACAGACGAGATACTCCCTGCTCATACTTCAGGTCGCAGATCGTGGCCATGGTCTATGGGCAATGCCCTAAGTTCTCTTCGGCCAGTTAAGCAGCCCGAGTGCCTGACTCGCTCGGCATCCGGGTCGAGCGCTCCGCCACAAACGGCTTTCCCAGGGGAATAATGGTGCGGCCAAAAGTGCCATTCGTCACCTCGGCGAACGATACGTACAGCGCGGCAAATCCGGTCACAATTCCTACATAGCCGCCAAGCATTTTCCCCGCAACCATGCCGAAATCGCCGGCGCTAAGCAGGAAGAAGGTGATCCACAACAAAAGGAACACCGTCCAGACGCCCTTGTTTGAGCGGAACGTAGAAACCCACATGTAGAGGGTGAAAATACCCCAGAGCCCCAGTGCGACGGCCACCGCCACCGGCGCCGGCGCCTTGATCCACCCGGCGCCAATCGTCCACACCAGGAACGCGTACCACCACCAGAAGCATCCGTAGGAGGTGAACGCGACCATGCCGAATGTGTTGCCGTTCACGTACTCCAGGACTCCGGCGAAGAGTTGCGCCAGGCCGCCGAAAGCGAACGCCAGCGGCACCACCGCAGTTACGCCTTCCACCGGAATAAGACCTGCGTTGATGCAACTCAGCAAGACCGTGGTTAAGCCGAACCCTGCCAAACCTAATGGCGCCGGGTTCGCGATTTTGGGGAGCTGTTGCGGAGCGATGGTCAGCTCAGGCTTGATGTCGTGATACGTTGCCATAGTTACACTCCTTCTTTCTTACCAGTCAAAATCTCCAATACAGGTGTAAGCCGTGGGAGAGCGGGGCAAAAGCGACTACCCCGCTCTCGATTTGTGAAAGATTCAGCGGTGTCGGTTGCAGTGCGCTGGGACACTATGCCACCTTTTCGCCCTGGACCTGTTCCCGAATGGCCGTAACGATCCCGGGATTGGCCAAGGTGCTCACGTCACCGGTGTCCCGCCGGTTGGAGATCGAGGCCAGCACCCGGCGCATCAGCTTGCCCGATCGAGTCTTCGGCATGTCCGGCACGATATGCACATTCTTCGGGCGCGCAAACTTGCCGATGTGAGTTTCAATCGCGGCAACGACCTTGGCTTCGATCTCCTTACTGGACTGGAAGCCCGGCTTCAAGGAGACGTACACCTCCGGCAGGCGTCCCTTGACCGCGTCTGCTACGGGCACCACGGCTGCTTCGGCCACTTCCGGAACCGTCAGACAGACCGATTCGAGCTCCTTGGTCCCAAGCCGATGGCCGGCAACGTTGATCACGTCGTCCACCCGGCCCAGAATCCGGAAGTACCCATCCGCGGCCAGTACCGCGCCATCGTTGGCGAAATATGGCCAGTCTTGCCAATTCTTGCTTTGCGAATTCTTGCAGTACTTGCTGTAGTACTGCTGGACGAACCGGTCGGGATCTCCCCAGACGGTTTGCATAATGCCGGGCCAGGGATTCCTGATGCAGATGTTTCCCGCCGCTCCGCGACTGGCTGGGATTTCGTTGCCCTCCTCGTCGTAGATGATGGGATAAATTCCCGGCACGCCCGGACCTGCACTGCCGGGCTTCATGGGATCCAGGGCGGGCTTGGTGCTGCAGAGAAAACCGCCGTTTTCGGTCTGCCACCAGGTGTCCACGATCACGGCCTCACCTTTGCCCACGACATCGTGATACCAATGCCACACGACTGGTTCGATGGGCTCGCCCACGGTCGTCATGTGCTTGAAGTGGTGGTTGTACTTTTTCGGTTCCTCGGGGCCGGCTTTTCTCAGCATGCGGATGGCGGTCGGCGAGGTGTGAAAGATGTTGACGCTCAGCCGCTCGGCGATCCGCCACGGCCGCCCGGCGTCGGGGTAGGTGGGAACCCCCTCGTAGATTACGCTGGTGGCGGCCAGAGACAGCGGTCCATACACGATGTAAGAGTGGCCCGTGATCCAGCCGATGTCCGCCATGCACCAGTACACATCCTCGGGGTGGATGTCCTGAATGTACTTGGAGGTGCCGGTCACGTAGGCGAGGTAGCCGCCCGTTCTGTGCTGGCATCCTTTCGGTTTGCCGGTAGTGCCGCTGGTGTACATGAGGAAGAGCGGCGCTTCCGAGTCCATGGAGACGGGATCAACTCTCTTGCCGGCAAAATCCTTCAGGACCTCGTCTAGAAAGTAGTCGCGCCCCTTAACCATGGGCGCTTTGGAAGCGTTCTTGCCCACCTCGCGCCGGCAGACAAGGACTTTGTCTACGGTCTGGCCTTCGCTCTTGGCAATCTCGAGTGCGGCCTCGACCGTGGCGGACTTGTGATCCACCAGCTCTCCGTTGCGGTAGTAGCCATCAGCGGTGATCAACACCCGGCTGCCGGAGTCGGCGATCCTTCTGCCGCAGGCCTCGCCGCTGAATCCGCCAAACACAACCGAGTGAATGACGCCCAGGCGCGCGCAGGCCAACATGGCGATCGGCAACTCCGGAATCATGGGCATGTGCAGGGTGACGCGGTCGCCGGTCTTCAACCCGGCGAAGTCGCGGAGCAGCGCCGCCATCTCATTTACGCGGACATAGAGCTCCTGGTATGTGATTGCCACGGGCGCCTGCGATTCCGGCTCCGGCACAAAAATCAGCGCCGCCTTGTTCCTGTACTTGGCGAGGTGGCGATCCACGCAGTTGTAACAGACATTGAGCTTTCCGCCGACGAACCACTTCCAGAACGGCGGCTTGCTGGCATCCAGCGTTGTCTCCCAGTACTTATCCCAGGCCAACATGTCGGCATATTCCTGGTAGCATTCCGGGAAATTTTTTTCGCCGAATCGCTCCATCACCGTGGGGTCTGTTAGGTTGGCCTGACCAATGAATTTTGGCGAAGGGTAGATATAGTCTTCCTCTTTCCAGTGAACGGCAATCTGCGCTTCTGTAGCTGCGACCGCTGCCTCGCCGGGGTGGACATCAGCCATGGTGGTAGCCTCCTGTTGAAAATGTTATGACTGCCTAGAACGACCTTTGGACACGCCGCCATGCTGGCTTGCCTGCCAAGGAAGCACGCTTGGTTCTTGCTCTATTTCGCACCACAACCAGCGCACGCCAAGCTTAGAAACGTAATCTCAGGAGAAAGTTGCCGTTAATTCCGCGCTTTGTGGCACACACCCGAGCTGCACAATGCCGTTTACGGGATGATCCGCCTGGAGCGGCGCTAAACTTAGGGAAAGCGCGATGTGAGACTCCTCTTCGGCCGCAGCACTCAGGCGAGTAGCTCGGGAGTAGATGCCCCTAACAGCGGCACTGCAAGGAGGGCTAAGAACAAGAACCTCGTAAGGTTGGCCCGGCATTGCTTCGAAGCGGGTTGGCGGCGATTCGGAAATAACCCATGTGTTTGGGATAATAATTTAGGACGTCGGGTCAGTTTCGGAAAGCCCTGGTCGAAACCGAGGTGGGCCGGCCAGATGACCCGTCATGAAACCGCTAAGGATTGAAAACATTGGTCGGGGAGAGAGGATTTGAACCTCCGACCACTTGGTCCCGAATTACGAAATTCAAAGCTCCAAGTGCTTTATCTGGTGTCGCTTAGGAGCCAAAAAGCCATTCTTTCTCTCTCTCAGTTGTACCGAAGTTGTACCGAAAAGCCCGCGGCACAAACCGGGAAATGAAAACTGGTTACGTTTGCCTCAACGCTAGGGGCCCCCGGCAGGTCTGGTCAGAGTCTAACAGTTGGACCAATCCGGCCTGTCCCATCCTTAAATATTGCAGCCTCCCGGTGAATGCTCCCTGATCGCCTGGTCCTGTAAATCGTGGGCGCGGATGCCAATCGTCGAGCGGCAACCCCCTGTAATCCACGAACATCAGAGTTGTAGCTGGATTTTTGAAAGTCTGAAATGGCACGAAAGTACGTAACCTGCTCGGTTGTTATTGTCATTATCTGCTGTTTGTTAGCGGTGGGATGCGGAGGGGGCGCGACGAACAATTCTGCCGCGCAGACGACGCAAACGACCGGAGCTTCCAGTTCGACTTTCGCTTTTGTAGCTAACGAACTGAGTGCCAACATTTCCGGTTATCTGGTCAATTCCACAACCGGTGGATTGACGCCGCTGGCGGGATTCCCAGTACCGTCAGGACTAAACCCGACCACAATTGTCGTCGATCCTCACGGGCATTTCGCTTTTGTCGGCGACATTGCTCAAAGCCTGCTCATGAAACACGGCAATTAGCCACTGGCCGTTCTAGTGCTGTGACCGGCTGATAATGTTACGTTTGTCCACCGTGAAAAGAGTTGGTTCCGAGTGGTGCCGTTCAGACGTAGCGCTGGCCTCCAGGCCGGCTGTCCTGGCGGCGTCCACGCCGG
>JBEKQR010000304.1:0-9584 GCA_049519515.1 Candidatus Korobacteraceae bacterium | reverse complement strand
CGAACACCTACTATCCTGAAGGGAGCCGGGGAGTCGGTGATACCTTCATCCGCTACGCTTCCGACCTTGGCTGGAAGTTCGGAGCGAACCTGTTGAAACAGTACTGGCCAAACATCAATAAGAAGCTGCGGTTGATGCCGCCCGAGCCCTAACCATTCTTACCCCCGCGCCCTTCCAGCACTCCACGATTTTGTTGAGGATTTCGCAGGGTCTATTTCGATGGTGAAACTCGCAGCGCAACCGGGCAGCCGGCTGGCCAGAATCACGGGGCACGGGTCATAAACCGCGTTCTGGGAAGCCAGTTCCAGAAACGACCGCGCCAGTATCACGGATAAGTGGCGAGAAATCGCCATTTCACTAATTACGTATGTTGGTTTGCGTCGGGCAGCTCCCGCTTCAATCCGCCGATGCAGTCTTGGCCAGCAGGTTTCCAGGGGCAGTCTCACCAGCTGGGGCAGGCTGGGCGGGACTTTCGAAGCGGCTTTTCAGGCGCAGGATGGGTTTCTCAAATCCGTTCCACAGCAGCGTCGCAGCCCCAACCGATAACAGCAGCCGCGCGGTGACAATCGCCAGATTACTCACGGTTGTTCCGTATGGTCTCACCCAGTGCTCGAAAGTCCCGATCACCACAAACACCAGAATGTGCATCATGTAGAGCCCGTAACTTATGGTGCCCAGAAACTTGACCGGAGCGCTGCTCAGGGTTCGCCGGTAAAGACTCGGCCGCGTTTCCGGCAAGATGGCCGCCAGCAACATGCCCGCGAAGCCCAGCGCCAGCAGGGTATCGGCGAAGGCCGTTCCCCGGATCAGCATGAGCACCACTCCGGCAGCGCCTAACGCCATCCCTATCACGCTCATCCGCTGCCAGTGCCGGCGCGCCAGCACGTCCATGCGCAGCAGGACGGCAATCAATGAGCCTATTGCCAGCCCATCCAGGTGAACCAGCGTATGGGTCGGAGTAAGAAATCCGGTGTTGCAGGCCCTCAGGATCGGCGAGGCAACGAATGCGGCCACCAAAAAGGCTGCCAGATGCTTTGGCTTAAGCAGGCGGCCAACCGGCGCCCAGAAGAGGTAGAACTGCTCCTCGATGGCCAGGCTCCAGGTCGGCGAGATGGGGGCAGGCAGCGGCAGGAAGAACAGGTTCTGTACGAATAGCACGTAATAGAGCCAGGGCGCAGTGGCCGTGAGCTGCCAGGCGCGGTGCGGATTCAACTCCAGCAGCGACGGCAGCAGTACGTAGTTCCCCAGCAACAGCAGCACGTACACCGGCCAGATGCGCAGCGCGCGCCGGGCGTAAAAATTACGGAAGAAGCGGGGATCGTCGCGCGAGTCGAGAATGATGCCGCTGATGAGAAACCCGGAGAGAACAAAGAACAGGTTCACTCCCACCCATCCGAACTCGGCGAATCGCGCCATCAGGCCGTGGCCGAGCAGGGTATGGCAGTGGTAGAGGAGAACCAGAGAGATGGCGAGGCCGCGCAATCCGTCGAGTGCGGGCAGATGGCGCGGGACCCAGGCCGGACGGGTCACTTGTACCCCAACGAACTCCGTTGGTCGCCCATTACCGGCCCTTCAGATTTTTGTCCAAGGCTCAACGCGAAATGCCCTCGACCGGAGAGCTGGCCGTGGCGTAAAGCTTCTTGGGCATGCGTCCGGCCAGATAGCCGAGCCTGCCGGCAATTACGCCTTGCTTCATGGCCCCGGCCATCAGCACCGGGTCTTTGGCGGCGGCGATTCCGGTGTTCATCAGAACGGCGTCGAAGCCGAGCTCCATGGCCAGGGTCGCATCCGATGGAACTCCTACGCCAGCGTCGACCACCAGCGGCACCGAGGTGATCATCTCGCGCAGGATGCGCAGGCTGGCCAGGTTCTGAATGCCGAGCCCGCTGCCAATCGGCGCCCCCAGCGGCATGACCGCGCTGGCTCCGGCGTCCAGCAGTCGCTGCGCAATTACCGGGTCGTCAGAGGTGTAGGGCAGAACGGTGAAACCCTCCTTGACCAGTATGCGGGTGGCCTCGACCGTGGCTGCCACGTCGGGATAGAGCGTCTTCTGGCAGCCGATGACTTCGACCTTCACCCAATCGGAGAGTCCGACCTCGCGCCCCAGGCGCGCCGCGCGGATGGCTTCGTCGGCCGTGTAGCAGCCGGCGGTGTTGGGCAGCAGGAAATATTTTTTGGGATCGATAAAATCCAGCAGCGATTCCTTGCTGCGGTCCAGGTTGACGCGGCGCACCGCCACCGTGACCATTTCGGCGCCACTGGCCTCCAGCGCCTTGGCGGTTTCCTCGCCGGATTTGTACTTTCCCGTGCCCACTATCAGACGGGAGCGGAAGGCTCTGCCAGCAATTACTAGGGAATCCATAGAGCTATTTTAGAGCCTGGGGCCGGAAAAGGTGTGAGCTACG
Organism: Candidatus Korobacteraceae bacterium; assembly: GCA_049519515.1. Lineage (GTDB taxonomy): Bacteria > Acidobacteriota > Terriglobia > Terriglobales > Acidobacteriaceae > CAWBRT01. The sequence continues at coordinate 7,179 of JBEKQR010000304.1, read as the reverse complement.
TCACAGGGCAAGAGTAGCGCCGCCGCCCACGGCGGCGGGCGAAGAAGCCCCAAAGGGCAGAGAAGATGCCGCCCGCCGGTGAGGGCTTGGGCGCCACGAACCGGGCAGCTTAGGTTTATGGTGAATTCCCAGGGCAGGGCATCCCATGCGCGGCAGTGACAATACTAGCGGTGAGCGGGCATAATTTCAGTTGAGGTGTTTATGAGAATTCCACGAATCGTTCTCGCGGTGGTGATCTGTCTGGCGGCGATTGGCTGGGCGGCGGAACGCTCTGAGTCCTCGGTCCCCACGCCTTCTTTCAAGGTCGGAGAAATGGCTCCGGACTTCACCTTGAAAGACCAGAACGGCAAACAGGTTTCTCTCCATGACTTCAGGGGGAAGCAGAACGTCGCGCTTGCTTTTTATGTGTTCGCGTTTTCCCCGACATGAACCCAGGAGGCAAAAAGCTTCCAGCAGAATTTGCAGAAGCTGGGAGCGGCCAATACCCAGGTCCTGGGTATCAGTTTGGATAGCGGCTTCGCCAACAAAGCCTGGACAGATCAAGCCGGAATCTCATTCCCAATGTTGAGCGACTGGGGAGGCGATACCGCCCGCAAGTACGGCATCTACAATCCGGTGACGAAAGCGGCACGGCGCGCCACCTTCCTCATCGACAAATCGGGCAAAGTATTGGAAATGCAATGGGACAAAGAGGCGGCTGATCCCAACTACGCGGTTGCCGCCTGCGAGCGCCACAAGCTGAAAGGATGACCTGCCTGCTACCCCAGTAATCCAAGAGCAGGCTTGCTGGGGACCCCGGTGGCGCGGCAGCCTCGCGATGTTATCGGGGGGGGCAGCAAAAAAAATTACGGGGGCCATACGCTCAGGTTCTAGCGTATGGCCCCCTCTTTGCCTTGCAGCGTGCTATCGGCTTACAACTCCGCTACGGCTTGGTAACTTGCACGGTCTTGAGGGGAGTGGAACTTCCTAGCTGGTAGTAGTTCACGGTCATTTGCTTTCCCGCGATGTCGACGGTGGCGAAGCCGTTGACTGCATCGCACCAGTCGGCGCGTCCGGGGATATCGCAGGCGTAAAGCGGGGCTCCCGCGGCGCCGGTAATGATCTGCTCGATGGGGTGGTTCAAGCCGGGGAAGCGCGAGCTGTTCATCTGGGTTTCAGCCAGGAGATGCTCGTGCCCGTGGAAGGTGGCGGTAACGATGGGGTGATTGTTCAGCACGGTGATCAGAGCTGCCGGAGCGTAGCTGCCGGTACTCCCGGTGAAGGTGCAATGCTGGCTTTCCACGCAATAAATCGGGCCATGGAAGTAGATGAACGCATGCACCAGGCCGCGGGATTCGGCGGCGGCCAGATCGGCGTCAAGCCAGGAGATCTGGGCAGCGCTGATCAGACTCGCGTCCCCAGGCACGTCGATGCCGACAAAGTGCGCATTCTGGTAGTCGAGCGAGTAAGTTAGTTCGGTGGTGAGGGTGCTGATGTGCGTGGCTCCGACGGTGTTGGCGACGCCGGCAATATTGTAGTACGCCTGCCATCCCGTGGTATTGGCCGAGTCGTGGTTGCCACGAATAGAAAAGGTCTTGGCGGAAAGACCGTTGTTGGCGTTTCCGTTCATTGCTGCGATATAGAGCTGCGTGCCGACGGTAGTGAATCCGGAAGGCTCAAGGTCGCCCGTGTAGAGCGTGAAGTTGGGGCTCGCCCCTGCCACCTGGGAGGAAATCGCCGCCAGCGTGGAAGCGCCGTCTCTGGAATCGCCCCACGAGACAAAGCGAAACGCCGCCGCACTGGACGATGAGCCTGTTGATGAACTGGCGCCTGAGTTGGCGGCATTGGAGGCGCTTGATGGATTGCTTGCCTGCGAACCACCACAGCCTTGCAATACCAGTGAGGTAATAGCAAAAACAGCAATCAGGGTAATAACTAATCCGAGCCTTTGGCTTCTTGTTTTCATTTACAGCTCCGGGGGAATAAAATTCCGAATGAGCGAAGGTTACCGGTGCGGAACTGGCGGGGAAATGCGGAGGACTCTGTAGGTAAGGGCGTAACTTCCCTTACTCGGATGTGGTGTAAAGACCCTAGTCGAATCTAAGGAATTCACCTGCAGAGTACGAACCGGCTGAAAAGAATGCCGCTTCCGGGCAAGCAAAACTGCTGGCCAGAGCAGCTCATGGTAGTCGTGCTTTTTATTTACTTATAAGTAATGGGTGGCGCCCCAAAACCTTCCGAAAGCCGCGGCACGGGGTTTTCCGAGACTCCCCGTCACTCTCGAATGATCATCTATTCATCATGCGCGGCTTCAAACTGGAAGCCTGCCGGAAAGAGTGCTGATATGCACAAGAACCCAATTGTTGTGCTCCTCGCCTTGCTGCTCGCACTGGCGGCGGGCAGCTACGGCAAGAACGAATTGCAATCAAACCAGCCGGCAACCGGAGCCGGCCCGGTAAAACGGGCAACTGCCCCGGCGAGCGTTACGATTCCCGCCGGAACAATCATCAGCGTCCGCCTGGATAACGAGATCAGCTCCAAAACTAGCGAGGAAGAGGCGCCTTTCACCGGGTCGGTTGCGCGGCCAGTAATGGTGGGCGCAAGAACGGCAATCCCCTCAGGAGCCAAGGCCAAAGGCCTGATAGAAGATGCCGAGCCGGCGGGTAAGCAGCCTGGTGGCGCGGAGTTGAGCCTCAGACTTACTTCGGTGACGCTCGACGGACGACTATACCCGCTGCGCACCGCTTTGGTATCGCCAAAGGCCAAAGGGAAAGGCCGAACCGCCAGTTCGGCATCGGGTGGCAAAGGGGATATCACGTTACCCGCACAATCAACGCTCAGCTTCAAGCTGGCTGAGCCGCTGAAGATCAAGCCACAGCCCTAACCGGGCAGCGCAAACGCAGCTTAGAACCACCGGCCCGTTTTCCGGGAGCACGAGACAAAAGCGGCATTCCGTCCCTCAATCAATTACACTGGCTTGCGCAGAAGATTGATCGAAGCGGGAGTGCGCCTGACATGGAAACGGAAATCACTCGTCTGACCCTGGCCGAAGCTGCGGAATTGGTAAAACAAGGCAAGATTTCGCCCGTCGAGCTGACGCGCGCTTGCCTGGCGAATATCGGGAAATACAATCCTGTCCTCAACGCCTTCATAACCGTCACCGCCGAGAGCGCCCTGGCCGAGGCGGCGCAAGCCGAGCGCGAAATTCGCGCTGGCCAATGGCGCGGCCCGCTGCATGGCATTCCGGTGGCAATGAAGGACCTTATCGACCAGAAGGGCGTGTTGACCACGGCCGGCAGCGCGGTTTTCAATGCACGAGTTCGCCTATGGCGCCAGCGGCATCATCAGCCACTTCGGCGTGGTGCGCAATCCATGGAACACGGAACGGATCACCGGGGGCTCATCGTCGGGCTCGGCCGCGGCGGTTGCCGTGGGCATGTGCTTCGCCGCGCTCGGGACCGACACCGCGGGCTCGATTCGCCTGCCCGCCGCCTTTTGCGGCATCGTCGGGCTGAAGCCGAGCTTCGGGCTGGTCAGCCGGCGCGGCATCTTCCCGCTCTCCCTTTCTCTCGACCATGCCGGGCCGATGACGCGCAGCGTCGATGACGCCGCCATCGTGCTGGATGCCATCGCCGGCTACGACCCGGCCGACGACGGCAGCCGGGAATTTAGCACCCCATCACGCGCAACCCCGGCGCGCGCTGGGGACCCCGCTTTTCCGCGAACCAGCTATCGCGATGCCGTGCGCCGCAACACCACCGACCTGCGCATAGGGATTGCCACCGCCTACTTCTGCGAGGGCGCCGACCCGAAGATTGAATCGGAGCTGCGCATCGGCGTAGCGCGCATCACCGCTCCCCGCACCTCGGCGGTGCGCGACGTCAAGGTTCCAATCGACGAAGACCGCACCGTGCACCTCTACGAGGCCTATCACTATCACCAGCCGTTCCTGGCCGCCCACAGCGGCGATTACGATCCGCAGACGCTGCAGCGCATTCTGGCCGGCAAGGACATCAGCGATGCCGACTACCAGGCGAAAAAAGCGGAGTTGCAGGCCCTGCGCGGCCGCGCGGCCGAGCTGTTTCGCGAGGTGGATGTGCTGATCACCCCCACCTGCCCCGTGCCGCCGCCGAAGATCGCCGACCTGCAGGCGGACTTGCCGAACCTGCGCAAGCGCGAACTGGTCACCCTGCGCTGCACGCGGCCCTTCAATGTGCTGGGACTTCCGACCATTACCGTGCCCTGCGGCTTCACTGCCGACGGCATGCCGATAGGCATGCAGATCAGCGGCGCTGCGGGCGCCGAGGACAAGGTGATCGCGGTCGCGAGCCAGTTCGAACGGCTCACGGAATGGCACCGCCGCCTGCCGCCGATCCTGGAGTCGCGTTCAGTTGCTAAGTCTTGAGCAGTTACCGGGAATGTTTATTCCATAAAGCCGTGGTGTCCCATCCTCCCGTGCCCCACGTTTGCCGCAGTTGGCAAATGTGGGTGATGGGTGCCATATTGCACGTTTCCTCCCGGAGGGAGGAAATGAAAATAGCCCCGGATGGAGCGGATCGGAATCCGGGGAACGGTTCAAAAATAATCCTGAGCCCCGGAGGGGCGGAACGACTAGAGAGCCGTACCGGCCCAGCATCTAACCTCCTGTTATGAAAAAAGCGCTAGACCTGTTTATCGCTGCCATCATTTTGTTCAGCGCGCTGTCTTTCGCGCAGACATCCGCTGCTCCTGCCAAGGAGGCTCCGCTCAAGAAGCTGCCCTACACGCCCGGGCTCGACGTCACCTCCATGGACCGCTCGGCGGACCCCTGCGTCGATTTCTACACCTACTCCTGCGGCGGATGGATCAAGCGCAATCCGATTCCGCCGGACCAGGCCTCCTGGAGCGTTTACGGCAAGCTGAGCGATCAGAACCAGCGCTTTCTATGGGGGCTGCTGCAAGATGCCGCCAAACCTTCTCCGCAGCGCAATGCGGTGCAGCAGAAGATCGGCGATTTCTTTTCCTCCTGCATGGACGAGGCCGCGGTGGAGAAGGCCGGGGCGAAGCCTCTGGAGCCGGCTTTCCGCGAACTCGCCGCGATCAAAACCGTCACGGACCTGGCGCCGTGGCTGGCCAGGCAGCATCTGGTCAGCTTCGGATACACCAGCATGATGTTCGGCTTCGGCTCCAACCAGGACTTTGCCGATTCGACCCGCGTCATCGCCTTCGCCAGCGCCAGCGGACTCGGCCTGCCGGACCGCGACTATTACCTCAAGCCCGAAGCGCGCATGGAGGACACTCGCAAGCACTATGTAGCTTACGTGCAAAAGATGTTCGAGCTGCTCGGAGACTCGCCGGCCGAGGCCGCCCAGGAGGCGCAGACGGTCATGCGCATCGAGACGGCCATGGCCAAGGCATCGTTCACCCGCGTGGAGCTGCGCGATCCCTACAAGACTTTTCATAAGATGAACCGCGTCCAACTGCAGGCGCTTACCCCATCGTTCGGCTGGAACGCATACCTTGACGCCGCGGGCGTGGGCCAGGTGCAGGAGTTCAACGTCACCGAGCCCGAGTTCTTCAAGGAGCTGCAGAAGCTGCTCGAAAGCGAGCCGCTGGCGAACTGGAAGACCTATTTCCGCTGGCACGTCGCCCGGCAGAACGCGCCGTATCTTTCCACGCCGTTCGTGAATGCCAACTTCGAGTTCTATAGCCGGTACCTGCAGGGAACCGAGCAGATCAGGCCGCGCTGGAAGCGCTGCGTAAGCCTGGTGAATTACCAGCTGAGCGAAGCCGTCGGGCAGGAGTACGTGGCCCGGACCTTCGGCCCGGAGCTGAAAGCGCGCACCCTCAGGATGACCGGCGAAATCGAAGCGGCCATGGCATCCGAGATCAAGGCGCTTGACTGGATGGGCCCCGAGACCAAGCAGCAGGCCCTGACAAAGCTGCACGCGGTGGTCAACAAGATTGGCTATCCCGACCGCTGGCGCGACTACAGCTCCGTCAGGATAGCGCGCGGCGATTTCTTCGGCAACTTCCTGCGGGCCACCGAATTCGAGTCGCGGCGGCAATTGAACAAGATCGGCAAGCCGGTCGACCGCGGCGAGTGGATGATGCCGCCCAGCACCGTCAACGCCTACTACGATCCGCAGATGAACGACATCAATTTCCCCGCCGCCGTGCTGCAGCCGCCGCTGTTCGATCCCAGGATGGACGACGCTCCCAACTACGGCAACACCGGCAGCACCATCGGCCATGAGCTCACGCACGGCTTCGACGACCAGGGCCGGCAGTTCGACGACAAGGGCAACCTGCGCGACTGGTGGACCAAGCAGGACGCCCAGCACTTCGAGCAACGCGCTCAGTGCGTGGTGGACCAGTACGCGAAATACATCATCGTGGACGACATTCCCATCAACAGCAAGCTGACCGAGGGCGAGGACGTCGCCGACCTGGGCGGCACCGTGCTGGCCTACATCGCCTGGAAGAACGCGACCGCCGGGCAGGAGCTGCATCCTATCGGCGGCTTCACCCCAGAGCAACGCTTCTTCATCGGCTTTGCCCAGTGGGCCTGCGAGAACGAGCGCCCGGAAAACCTGCGCTTGAGCGCCGTCACCAATCAGCACTCTCCGGGGAAGTACCGCATCAACGGTGTGGTGGTAAACGTTCCCGAGTTCGGGCGCGCCTTCGGCTGCAAGGCGGGACAACCGATGGTTAAGGATCAGCCATGTAAGGTGTGGTAACGGTTACTGCTTCCGCCGCCGCGGAAAATTGCTGAAGCGCCGTCCGATGATGGCTTTTATCAGCCAGTGGTCGGTGCTGCGCGTGACTCCCACCCCGGCCCCGAAGTTGAACTCCCACTTTTCCGAAACGTTCAGGTCGACCACGGGCATGAACTGCTGCTGTTGCTCGCCGACGGGGTCAAAGCCGCTTATTGGCCCGCAGCTGCCGTAGTATTCCATGCCAACGCTTACCTTCGGAACCACGTCGTAGCTCACCTTCACGGCCGGGGCAAACTCGAAGGTCTTGTTCTGATTGAGGCCGTGCAGAGATTTTTCCAGCGCCGGATTCACTGCCATATACCACTTCCCGATTTTCTTATCCACGATCGGGCGCAGCTCGAAGCTCCAGGTATCGGTCGAATATTGCCGGCGCTGGTAGCCGATCTCGGTGGAAAGGCTCACCCCGACCGGCCAATGCCATTTCTCCGGAACGCGCACCCGT
>JBEKQR010000303.1:0-5850 GCA_049519515.1 Candidatus Korobacteraceae bacterium | reverse complement strand
GTCTTTGCGGACGGTGAACTTTAGCGCAACCTGGTCCATCGCTGTTTCCATGGCGGTGACCGTGACTTCGCCATCGCCCATGCCCGCGTGTGCGTCGCCAATGTTAAACAGCGCGCCTTGCTTGAATACAGGCAGATAGAGCGTGGTGCCGGCAACTAACTCTTTGCAATCCATGTTGCCGCCGAAGTTACTGGGAGGCGCCGTCGAAACGTGCCCATCCTGTGCCGGAGCAACTGCCATGATTCCGAGGAAAGGGCGGATGGGAATGCTGATGTTGTCATTGAATTTCGCCATCTTTTTCTTCAGATCGATGGTGAGGAATTTCAACTGTCCTTCGGGAAAATCTTCCGGCAGTGCGCCAGCCTTGTACCTGCCAGGCACGTTGTAGACGACGGCGTAGGCGCGCGGCACCAGTTTGATGATATCCACCTGCAAGACATCGCCGGGCTCGGCGCCATTAATGTAAATGGGGCCGGTCAAGGTATGGCCGGTTTTTTTCTCAGCGCCAAGAGCGGCTCTCCATGTGGCCATTTCGTCCAGAGTTACGCCGGGCTTGAGTCTGTCGGTGTAGAGCATCCAGGTAGAGGTTTCGACAGTGTCGCCGGAGTTGATTTTCAGGACTGGGGTGATGGAATTGTCGAAGTAGCCTGTCCACGTGGTCTGGGGGGTCGCCGGCAACTTATGAGTTTCGGCAGACAACGTCGGACCAGGAACTGCGACAAGAACTAAGAAAGATACTAGCGCAACGATTCTATGCATGCAAAGTCCTCCTTGCCTCCTGGGGTGTCGATTACAGCACTGTGAGTTTACGGGTGAATTATCGCGCAAGCAGAGGTTTTTGACCATGGTTATATTACTGCGCCGCCCAGCTTTGACATTGCTTCTGGTTGACTTTCGACGGGGCTCCTCGTTTCGAGCCTGGCCAGCATTTCCGGTCGGAGCTGCGCTGCCACAGACGCAAGCGCGTGTCATGCTCAATTCCGCCCCGACGCGAATCTCCTTCACATCCATTCCTTACCTGGATGACTTCTATCCGCATCCAACCGGCGGTAGATCAGGCGGGACCGACTCTTGAAATGGCGACTAAAGCGAATGCCAAGATACAGGCGGCCCTCCTATGCGAGGCGTCGCCCGTCATCTCTGGCTTGGTAAAAGAAAGCTAGCTGCAAGTCGTCACAAATCAGAGGGTCGTATCCGACTGTAAGTGATTGAATCCGAGTGGCGGCCCCTCGGAAAGCACATCTTATAATCCGTAGGTCGTTGGTTCGAATCCAACCGCCGCCACCAGCTTTCGCACATTGCTTATGCTTGAGGTCCTTCGGCTTCGCCTCAGGATTTCGCCCGCGTTGGGTTCTTTTAAGAAAAACACGTTCTAACATTCGGCATTATTCCCGGATTGCCAGGCCCAGAACACCGCTGATCGATCCCCGAAGCCGTTTACTCTCCTGCACCGTAGCGGCGTGTTTTTATTCTCCGGGTTTTCATTAGTTCAACAGTTCAAGATTTTCCCGCCGAGCCCGCGTTCACGGCGGTGGCCTTTCGTGCCGCTTTGTCACCTGCAAGTTGACTATCGAGTGACTCGAACGAGCGGCCCTTGGTCTCGATTCCGAAGCAGCCATAAACAATGCCTGCCATCAAGGAGAACGCTCCCAGGAAGATGAACGCCGGGGTGAGGGCGTCGATTGACGCCTGCGGCTTGACGATGTTCGACGTTCCTACGATCATGGCAAGGCCAAGCGGTCCGATGATCTTGCCGAGTCCGCCAAAACCGTAAGCCGACCCCATTCCCGTGGCCCTCAAGTGAGCAGGCCAGACCTCCGCCGAGTAGGGCCCGACAATGGCGAAACCGCCATCCTCGAAGATATGAGCGACAATCAGCATCAGCCAGAAGACGGAGACGGTGCCAATGAAGTGGTTATAGAAAATGCCCGCGCACGCAAACGCGGCCGCGGCGCCAACTCCGAGTAGTGCTCCAGACTTGCGGCGGCCAATGGCATCCGACAGGTAGGAAAACATTATCCGCCCGAAGAACCCGGCGAACGGGCACCACATGAACAGGAAAGCGGCATGTGCGGGGGTGGTTTTGAGCACCAGGACCAGCAGCGTCGGCGCCCATAGATTCATGCCATAGGCACCGGTCTGCATGCCTAGATTGCCTAGCCAGGAGACACACAGGCTGCGCGGATACTGGAACAAACTGCTGAAGCGAGGCTTCTCCTGCACGGCAAAAGTCACGGCCGACAGCGGTATGGTTTCCGGATTGACCTCAAGTGCCCAAGCCAGGGACTTGCGCGCTTCCTCGGCTCGTCCCATGCGCGCCAGCCAGCGCGGCGATTCCGGCACCCAGGCCCGAACCAGCAGTGTCAGAAGGGCCGGCATAAGCCCAACGACAAACAGCCCCCGCCAGCCGACATGCGGCGCCAAGAAAGCACCCGTCATGGCGGCGAGCATGTTACCGACCGGCACCGCGGAGGTGATCATGCCACTGATGAATCCGCGCTTACTGCTGGGCACAAACTCCTGTACCAGCGGCAAATCCACTGAATACAGGCCGCCGACGCCGAAACCTGTCAGGAAGCGAAAGACCGTAAGGAAAAGCCATCCATTATCGGGCGTGAACACCATGATGCCGGTTGCGATCGAGAAGTTGAGTACGGTGGCGATGAAGACGGCTTTGCGCCCGATTCGATCGGCAACATAGCCCCAGAAGGCCGCCCCCAGCATTGCGCCCACTCCGGACGAAAGCAGAATCACCGCCGATAGGCCAAATGTCAGGTTCCAGGGCTTGATGATGATAGCGAGGACGAAACCCACAAGGTACAGGTCAAAGAACTCCAGCATGTCCCCAAGAATTGCCGCAGCGATGATCTTGTACTGATTGCCCGTTAGTTTCGTCTGATTGTCAAGGTGTTCCATCGACTTCCCCTTTCGAAGCGGTTGTTCTCGCCCGGTCGCCATGTATCTTGCGAAACAGGCGGTTAAGGTGTCCCCACGACCTCCGAGGTTTTGGCCGGCGTTTCCGGCACAACACATGCTGTGGGTTTGCCGACGCGGATTGCTATGGAGGTAAGGATCGCTCCCCCGACAGCGACTGCCGCCAGCGCATATAGCCCACCCGAGAAGCTGTTGGTCATCTGTTTGGCCAAGCCCACTATCCAAGGTCCGAAGAAGCCGCCCAGGCTGCCCACCGAGTTAATGAATGCGATCCCGGCGGCGGCGCCGGCTCCCGTCAAGTACGCGGATGGAAGCGTCCAGAATGGGCCCTTGAGGCCCATGATGCCGATTGTGGCCAGCACTATCGCAACGATTGCTCCGATATGGTTCCCGAGAAAACCCGCAGTTCCCAATCCGATTGCGATAATCATCAGAGAGGCAAACAAATGCCATTTGCGCTCCTTGAAACGGTCGGAAGAGTACCCTATGAGCAGCATCCCTGCGCAACCGGCGATGTAAGGAATGGAAGACAGAAAGCCGGTCTGCATGTTTGAGAAGCCCTGCGCCTTGATGATCTGCGGCAGGAACATCGTCAGGCCTATATTGGTGGCAAAATCCACGAAATAGATCAGGGTCAGGGCGATGATCACGGGATTGAAGCAAGCCTTGAGTGCGCCCGAGGTTGGTTTATCCACCGCTCCCTGTTCACGGTCGCGTTCCAATTCTCGCACCAGCCAGAGTTTTTCATTTTCATTAAGCCACAGCGCCTTGGCAGGGCTATCTGGCAGAAGAATCAGCACGGCGATGGGCATTAGAACCGCCGGCAACCCCTCCAGTAAGTAAAGCCATTGCCATCCGTGGAGGCCGAGCGCCCCGTCGAGCTGCAGTATCCAGGTGGAGATTGGGGCGCCTACCGCAACCGATATCGGGACCGCCGTCGCGAAGCACGACATGATCCGTGCCCGGTAGCTCGCGGGGAACCAATATGTCAGGTACAGAATCACTCCGGGATAGAAGCCCGCCTCGGCAAGCCCAAGGATAAATCGCATCGTCAGAAAGCTCTTCGGCCCCTGCACCCAAGTCATCGCGCAGGCAACCAGGCCCCAGGTGAAAAGAATCCGGGCGATCCAGCGGCGGGCACCGACGCGATAGAGCATCAGATTGCTGGGCACCTCGAAGACGCAGTAGCCGAAGTAAAAGATTCCCGCCCCCAATCCGAAGGTATAAGCAGTCAGCCCGATCTGCTTGTTCATGGTCAAAGCGGCAAAGCTGACATTCACCCGATCGATAAAGGCGATGATGTAGAGCACCGATAACAGCGGGATCAGTCTCCAGAATAGCCTGCGTATGATCTGTTTTTCTACGACTTGGTCCATTGTTCCTCCCTGACTACCGCGCGCATACGCCCCTGGTTTTTCTGCGGCGCCGTTTTTCCCGCGTGCCCGGCCATTGACGATGCAGTCCGCACTGCCGTTGCCTTCCAGGCGATTGCTTCCCCCAGAACAACGAATTCCGTTTCGCGGTTCGGGCGGAATAGATTTGCTCTGTTCCGCCCTTCCCTAGAGTTTGTTTCAAAAACATTCCCGGGGAATAAGGCGTGTTCCCTCAGGGGCTAAAGCCCACATTTTGTTGGCTCTGGACGGCGTGGCTCAAGGCACCCCAGCAAGTCAAATGCGGACTTGCTGGGGACCCCGCGAAGCCACGCCCCTTCAAAGCACTATTTTTGAAACAAGCTCTACGTCCTCAGAGGCCCATAACCAGATCCCGTGACTTGACTTTGCGCAACCCTGCCGCTTCGATGAATCGTGTGAATTCGCTACTTGAAAGCTAGCGGGTTGACCGGCGATCCGACCGCTCCAGTGATTGGCAGAGCAGGCGCGACGAACAAGAACTCATAGCGCTGGTCGCCGGCGCAATCTTCGGCCAGTTCGCCAAGGACAAATATCTCGCCCACCGTAAGGCCCATGATCGGAATGGCAATCCAATGCCATGGCTGATTGGCGTCGTCGCAGTTGTTCGGACGCACTTCAGCGCCCCAGGTGTCGGTGATGATGCCCGCCACCTGCTTCTTGTGCAGCCAATCCAGCGTCTCGAAAGCCAGACCGGGCGCATCTCCGCCGTTATAGCCGCCCCAGTTCTTGGCCGCCAGCACTGCGTCCATCTGTCCGGTGCGAACCAGCAGGAAGTCGCCGCGACGCACCTGCGCCTTGAAGAACTTCTCCGCTTTGTCCAGCATGTCGCAGGTGATCGCGAAACCGTCCGGCAAGGGATCCATCCCGAGCAGCTTGGGCATGTCGAACAGCACGCCTCTGCCGGCCATCTTGGCCTTGGTCTTTTCGATTCCGCACTTCTGGGCGCCAAAAGAGGTCACCGTCCGAACGTCATAGCCGTTCCACATTTTGTCGCCGTAGAATACGTGGCCCAAGCCGTCCCACTGGGTTCCGCACTGTAAGGGCATGATGATGAGGTCATCGGCGGCGCGGATTTTGCGGGAGTCGTAGACCCCTGAGTAAGCATCGGTCCCGGATTTGATCATCATATGGACCGGATTAAAACGGCCCGGCGACGAAAAAGCGGTCTTTGTGCCCTGGGGGCCGTTGTTGTCGTAAGGAAGCGACAGCGAAAAAATCTTGCCATTTTGCACCAGTCGAGCCGCGGCGATGACGTCCTCAGGCTGGGTGAAGTTGAGGGTACCGATTTCGTCGTTGGCGCCCCAGCGTCCCCAGTTTTTCAAGCGCTCCGCGGCATCGCGGATATCCTGCATAGTAAGTTTCCTAACGGCAGCTTCCGTTGCACCCATGGTTCTCTCCTCTGGTTATGGTTTTATAAGTCGTATGAAGTTACACTTCACCCCGCATGTCGAGCGCACAGTCTTCAGCGCCGGCCCAGCGCGAGCAGGGGAATGGCTTTGCATTG
>JBEKQR010000302.1:0-5864 GCA_049519515.1 Candidatus Korobacteraceae bacterium | reverse complement strand
GACGATCTGGCCGCTCTGGTTGATGAGTTCGCCTGTCAGGACCGGGTGTCCGCGCACGTCCTTTTCCAGCCGCTGGCGGAGCACCCCGATGACCGGGTCGGCGGCCGCCGGCACCAGCAGCGAAGTCGGCTGCATGCGGACGGACTTGACGCTGGAGAACTTCACATCCGGAAAATCGATGCGGAAGGGCGAGACTTCCTTGGGCAAGAGCGTGTGCGAAACCTTGTCGAAGCTTTCTTCCTGCCCCAGGATCTTGTCGTCCTTCGCCAGCAGGGTGGCGCTGACGGTGATGAAGCCTGGAACCGTGTCTTCATTGACGATTTCGCCCATGACGATGGTGCCGCCATCGCGCGCGATGGCGTTCATGGAGACGATTCGCACCCGTGGCGGGTCTACGTTCTGCGCCCCCCAATCGTCGTCCGCGCCACGCGTAATGATGTCCCAACGCAGGTAGTTCACGGGAATGACCTGCGGAGGCACCTTGGACTGCTTGCTCACCGGCCAGAGCACTTTCCAGCTATTGTCCTCGGGCACCACCTGCAGGTCATGGGTCTCGTAAAGCGCGCCGACGGCCGAGGCCCACTGCAGGCTGGCGCGAACCATGGCCTGTTGATCGTTTTTGTGCAGGACCTTGGTTTCGAACTTCTGCAGCGAAGAGTAGGTGCGCAGCGAGCCACTGCTGCCCCGCAGGTTGCGGGCAAAGGAATCGAAGTCCGTCCCGCTCTGCTTGGCGACGTAGGAGTAAGCGCCGCGCATGTCTTTGGCCTTGACATGATCGAGAAGCGACTGCACCGCGCCCGCCGGGGTCGTGGCGGGAGCAAGACTGGAGGTGTGAATGGTGCCGGCCGCGACCAGCGCGCCGGCCAGGACAACAAGTGCGATAGGCAGAATTCTAATCAGTTTCATTTACTGGGCCCCCCGCAGAGCGACTTCTACCGGCGCGGCCGCCGGGAATTGCAAGGCTGGCTGGGCTCGCCGCCGGTCTGGCAGGAACATCACGATCGCAAACGAGAGAAAGCTGGTGCCTATTGGAAGGATTCCCCAGAGAATGCACTGCCAGCGCGGAGGCACCCAGCCGCCGAAGTCGAGCTTGTGCGCCGGGGGAACGTCATCTTTCGTCCACAGCGACACCAGGCCTTCGTCGTAGGTTTCGGCCTGCCGCCATCCGGCGAAGGCCAGCAACGGCTCGTAGTAACGGTCGTGGACGAAAATGTAGCGTAACCCGTACTGGTTGGCGTGCTTGAGCACCGCGCGCAGGGCTTCCATTCCCGGAGTGCCAAAGTACTTGGAGGCATGCAGCTGCGCTGCGCCGTAGGCGGTCATCTCCGGCAACATGCGGGCGACGTTGTAGTCGCCGTCGATGCTGTTCGCGTTGGTCAGGGCCGACAACTTGGAGAACTGGTTTCCGAAGCCCAAGGTGATGTAACGGAACTTCGAATGGTCATCACGATTGAGAAAGCTCACCAGTGGCTGGACGTCGAACGCGCCGTTGTTGATGGGGCTGAAATTCGCCCAGCCGAGCGCCATGCCGCAGCTGAACACGCCCGCCACCCAAAGCCCGACGATGGCCTTGCGATCGTAACGCTCGATCAGCCAGTCGGCCAGCAGGCCTACGAACGGCACCGCCATCAGCGTCGCCCAGAAGGTAAAGCGCTCGTACGTCAAGATGTAGAAGGCGCGGCCCAGAAGCCACCTGCCCACGGGGGTGGTGCCGCCCAGCCCGATCAGGGTGGTGACATACCAGCCGAAGAGCAGCGGACGCAGGCGGCGCTCAGTCGAGCCCTTGACCAGAATGTAAGGGATGGCCAGCAGAAGCGCGCCCATGGGGATCAGCCAGAAGTTGGCGCCGCTATGTCCAACCAGGATGTAATTGTCGCGGCTGGGGTGCGGAATGGGCATCTCCGTGATCGGGTTGTGCAGCAGCCCGAGGAAATACGGCAGCAGCACCACCAGCGAGCCAAGGGCGTTCAGGGCGGTAAAAATCATCGCCCGTGAGAGAACGCCGCCGGCCGAGGCCTCGGCGTCCTGCTTGCGGTCGATCACCGATAACCAAATAACCGGCAAGGCAAATAGTATGGCGCCAAACAGGAAGGTGACGTGGTGCGCCGCCGCCGCCGCCAGGCTTAGCACGACTCCCTTGAGCAGGTCGGTTGTGCCTCCCCGCCGGTTCCAGTTGTAGAAGAACGGCAAAGCGTTGAGAGTCAGCGCCGCCGCCGCCGTCGTCGGCAACTGGCCGGCCTGGTAGACCAGCAGCGCCAGCGAGCCCAAAAACACGGACGCTACCGCGGCATAACTGGCGGCTCGCTCGTCGACCCACAGGCAGGCATAGCGAAAGACGCCCACCGTCAGCAGCAACACGAAAACCAGCTGCACCACCATGTAAGCCATGGTCAGCCCTATCAGGTGCGAGAACAGCGCAATCCACTGGTGGACCAGGGGCGGATAGCTGGTCTGGGAAAAGCCTCCAAACCACTTCTCGTTCCAGGGATTGAACCAGCTCTGGGCGTAGTGCGCCGAAAAGAAAAGGTGGGTGTTGGCATCATAGGAGTTGGCTGGCAACTGCAGCAGCAGTAACGGTCCATGTACTGCCAGCGCCAGCAGAACGATCGCGATCAGCGGAATGGGACGCCGCGCAGCGGCCGATGCGGACTTCTGGATCAAGGGGGGAACCTCCCTGCATTGCTTCGTGCAGTTTTGATTCCGTTATTCCCCCGATGGTTTGCTTGTGAGTACACGAATTCCATCTATTGGCCTCCGCGCCCCCTCCCGCCAGTGGAACTCAAGGGCAGCTCGGGCGCCCGGTGAGTGCGGGATGAGCCAATAGGCACGCTTGTGCCGCCAAACAAACCGCTTCCCCGGCTTGACAAGAAAGACCCAGGGGGGCGCAACCCGGGAGCAGACCTAAATTTCTCATCCGTGAGAGTTCCCGAACAGCCGTTTTTCCCCGGAATGCATCGGAGTTGAAAGCAAGTTGCGGGCCTCGCCGCCAACGCAGAGTCCAGAGTGGTGCCGTGAAGAAAACTCCTAGTGCCGTCGCTTTCTGTTTCCTGCTTGCCGCCGCCTTGATCCCTGCTTCCGCCCAGACATTTGAGCTTGGCAGCGGCAGCGATAAGCCGGCCACGGCGCCGTCTGGCGCCAGCAAGGGAAAACCGGAAGTCGCGCCTGGCGGTGAAATCGGCTGGGGCAGCAGCATTGAAGTAGGACGCATGGCCAGGGCCGCCAGCGATGCCCTGAGCCACGGGAATCCGGCGGCGGCCGCCGATTTCGCCGCCCGCGCCGTCAAGGCCGCGCCGCAGGATCCCAAGCTGTGGTTTCTGCTGGGATATACGAACCGTCTGGCCGGACGGCTCGACCAGTCTTTGCAGGCATATCAAGAGGGCCTGCAAAAGCAGCCCGGTTCGCTGGACGGACTGTCCGGCATGGCGCAGACCTACGCCCGCATGGGGAACACCGACGAGGCGAAAAAGCTGCTGCTGCAGGTAATCAATAAGGATCCGCGGCGGCAGAACGACCTGCTGGTGGCCGGCGAGCTGTTCATCCGTTCCCGGCAGACACAGGAAGGGATCAATCTGCTGTCGCGCGCCGAAGCCATTCACCCCAGCTCGCATGCCGAAGTCATGATGGCCGTCGCCTACATGAAGCTCAAGCAGCCGCAGCGGGCGCGGGAATTGCTTGACATAGCCAAGCGGCGCGATCCGCGCAACCCCGCGGTCTTCCGCGCCGTTGCCAACTACTACCGCGAGCAGCACGACTATAAGAGCGCCATTTCCACCCTGGAGAGCTCGCCGGTACAGAATTCCGACGTGCTGGCCGACCTCGGCTACACCCATGAACTCAACGGCGACAAGCGCGAAGCTGCCGGTGCCTACAGCCGGGCCGCCAACCTCAGGCCCAAGCTGATCAACCTGCAACTGAGCGCCGCGGCCGCTTACATGCGGGTGGGCGAGCTCGATAAGGCGCGGGACTACCTTGGCCGCGCCGAGCTGCTGGACGCCAACCACTATCGCCTGCACGCCTTGCGCGCGCAGTTGGCCCGCAGCGAAGACCGCATCGACGTGGCTCTGCGCGAATATAACGCAGCCATCGCCGCCTTGCCGGAGGGCGTGCCGCCGGAAGGACAGCTCTATCCGGTTCTGCTGCGGCTGAACCTGGCCGAGTTGTATCGCGCCGCGAATGACGTTGCCAGCGCCAAGCGGCAGGTCGCGACCGCCGAGCAGATGGTGAACCAGTTACAGATCGACGACACCGCCCGCGCTGAGTTCCTGCGAGTGCGTGCTTCCATCAAGACTGCCGACCAGGATTACAAGGGCGCCGAGAAGGACCTGCTCGACGCCGGCAAGCTCGACCCGGAGAATCTGAACATCAACCTCCAGTACGCCGCCCTGCTCTGGAAGATGGACCGCAAAAAGGAATCGCAGGAGGCCTACGCGGAGATTCTGCGCCGCGACCCCAGAAACCGGCTGGCCATGGAGGGCCTGGGCTACCTGGCCCGCGACGTTGGCGACAGCAAGACCGCCGAGCGCTACTTCAGCATGTACGCCCGCGAGTATCCGGATGATTACGCGCCCTATCTCGAGCTCGGCGATCTGTACACGGCGACGCGCGACTTCACCCAGGCGCAGTTGAATTACCACAAGGCGCACAAGCTGGCGCCGAACAACGCCCTCGTCATTGCCAATGGCGCCAACGCCGCCATCGAGGCACGAGAGTTTCCCCTGGCCGGCGAGTGGCTGGCGAGCGCCAGCGGCAAGGCGCTGGACGATCCGCGGGTGATGCGCGAGCGGGAACGCTACCTGTTCCACTCCGGCAAGTATCAGGAGTCCGCGCAGCTCGGATACAAGGTGCTGAAGCAGTTGCCCAAGGACCGCAACGCCTCGGTTTACCTGGCCTATGCGTTGTACAACCTGGGGCGCTTCGATGACGTGTTCAGCCTGGCGGCGCGCTACGAGACCACTCTGCCCAAGGAGCCCAATTTTCCGCTGATGCTGGGCCACGTGCATAAGCAAAGCGGGCTGCTGGCGGAAGCCATCGACGACTATTCGCGCGCCATCGAGCGCGACCCGCGCATGGTTGACGCCTACGTCAACCGCGGCTACGTCCGCAACGACACGCAAGACGCCACGCACGCGGTCGAGGATTTCGAGTCGGCGCTGAAGCTGGCGCCCGACAACGGGGTCGCGCATCTCGGCCTGGCCTTTTCGCAGCTGCAGTTGCACCACGGGAAAGTGGCGCTCGAGCAGGTCGAGCTGGCCGAGAAGAAACTGGGCGAGTCCGGGGCCACGCACCTGGCGCGGGCCACCGCCTTCCGCCAGCAGCGCCTGATGCGGCCGGCGGAAGCCGAATACCGCCTGGCCCTGAAGTTCGCGCCCGACGATCTGAAGCTGCACATGGCGCTGGCCGATACGCAGGACCGCGAGCGCCATTACAGCGACGCCGTCGATACCCTGAACAGAGCGTTGCGCATCTCGCCGGACGATCCCCTCATTTACGCCTCCATGGCGCATGCCTACGCGTACATGCACGACCGCGAGCGCACGCTTCGCTACGTGAATGCGGCCGAGAAGCTGGGCCCGAACCAGTCGGCAATTCTGCTGAACACCGGCGACGCGCTGCTTGCCCTGGGAGACCCCAAGGGCGCCATGGATCGCTTCACCCGCGCCATGCAGGCGCCTGACGGCAACCGCGTGGAAGCGCGCCTGGCCATGGCGAAGCTGTTCGAGCACCAGGGGAAGAAAGAAGATGCCCGCCAGCAGATCGCGCTTGCCTTCGCCGAGTCGCGCATCGGCGACGCCTCGCCGGTTACGGCTGACGATCTCATTGAAGCCGCAAACGTGCTGCTGGCCATGAACGATTTCGACCTTGCC
>JBEKQR010000301.1:0-5876 GCA_049519515.1 Candidatus Korobacteraceae bacterium | reverse complement strand
AGAACGAGCCTTTGGCGATGCCGGAAACCCCTGGCCGGCTTCTCGAACTCAGCAGCTTCAGCGAGCTGTGCCGAATCTTCTGAGATTCCCGGAGAAATAGCCCTAAAAAGAACCTAAAAAGAACCTAAATCGTTACCTAAGAGTGATGCGGAAGCAGTTGCCCATGCTAGGCTGCAGGAGCTACTCTGCTCTGAGCCAATCAAATGAGCGACGAATCTCAGCGATTGCAGCGCGCGCTCCAGGTCCTCAGCGAACTGGGGCCGGCGTTGACTTCGAGTCTGGATTTCCGCGAAGTGGCTCGGCGTATCCTCGGCATGGCCATGGATTTGGTGCGCAGCCGTGCCGCCGTTCTTTTTGAGTTCAACGACAAACCCCTGATGCTGGTTTCCCTGGCCTCGTCCGGGTTCTCCAAGTTCCCCGAAGACGTCGTTATTCCGCTGCTGCCGAGGCATGGCTATGCCCTCGGCCGGCTGCGCGCTCCCCTGCGCCTGGACGCCGAAAAGCGCGCCCAGTTCTTCTCCATCGACGGCAACTTCAACCCTTCCCTGATCGAGTGGATCATACCGCTGAGAATGGGGCGCGCGCTGGTCGGGTTATTAGGCCTGGGCGAGCGTGCCGAGCAGGGGGAGTACTCCGCCGAGGAGTTGCGTGGGTTGGAACTGGTGACGCACTATTGCGCCCTGGCGGTCCACAATCATCACCTTTCGGAAACCCTGGCGGCGCGTATCCGCGAGAACCTGAAGCTGCTGAGCAGCGTTCACTCCTTCT
Organism: Candidatus Korobacteraceae bacterium; assembly: GCA_049519515.1. Taxonomy (GTDB): domain Bacteria; phylum Acidobacteriota; class Terriglobia; order Terriglobales; family Acidobacteriaceae; genus CAWBRT01. The sequence continues at coordinate 5,108 of JBEKQR010000301.1, read as the reverse complement.
ACGACTCCACCCTGGAGGTGCTGGCCGCCGCCATCGACATGAAGGACATCAACATTCGCGGCCATTCCCTGCGCGTGGGGGCTTACGCGGCGGGCATCGCCCAGGCTCTGGATATGAGCGAGAATGAAGTAGCGGGCATCCGCGCCGCAGGCTACATGCACGATATTGGGAAAGTCGCGGTGGATCGCCACCTGTTCGCCAAGCCGGATGCGCTGGATGCGGCGGAATTCCGCCAGATCGCCGATCACACCGTGCTGGGCTACGAAATCGTCAAGGAAGTCGAATTTCCCTGGTCGGGAATTCCGGAGGTTGTGCGCTCCCACCATGAGCGCGTCGACGGCACCGGCTATCCCGACGGGCTGCCGCTTGGGGAAATGCGTCCTGAGGTCAAAATCGTCGCCCTGGCAGACACCTTCGATGCCATGACCACGGACCGTCCCTACAGGCGCGCAATGTCTGTGGGAGAATCCTTGACTACAATCGTCAACCTGACGCCATCCAAGCTTGATCCCCAGCCGGTGCACGCCCTCATTCTGCAGATTCGCCGCGACGCCGTGGCCGCCATCTCGCCGCCGCCACCGTCCGACTCCGGCCTGGCGCGTCTGCGTTTCCTGCGCGACGGGCTGGCCTGCAACCTCTTCCCTTCCGATATCGACCAGATCGCGGCCCTGCTCAACCACCGCCTCAACCAGGGACGCTCCTCCTTCGACATAGTGCACTAGAGAGAACGTTTTTCGTTTAACTTTTCATGAAAATTGAGAGGCCGCCACGGCAAGTCAGTGGACTGCCCACTGTCTTTGAAGGGGCGCGGGTTTGCTGGGGACACCGCGAAGCCGCGCCCCTTCAAAAATGCCTCTCTTCTTCTATCTCGTGAAACGTGAAACGCTACTTGGGCTGGGGTGTCTGTGTGATCGAAACGTTGCGCTTGAAGTCCTCCACCATGCCTTCCGTAAGCCGCACCTGGGTAGGCCGCCGGGCGATCGTCATGGTGTCGATCTTGTCCTGCAGTTTGAGAAGGGCATAGAACAGGTTTTCCGGGCGCGGCGGGCAGCCGACCGCGTAGACATCCACCGGAACAATTTTGTCGACGCCCTGCAAAACGGAGTAAGTATTGAACGGGCCGCCGACGGAAGCGCAAGCGCCCATGGCGATCACCCATTTCGGGTCCGGCATCTGGTCATAGATACGCTTCACCACCGGCGCCATTTTCAGGCTGACGGTGCCGGCCACGATCATCAGGTCGCTCTGGCGCGGGCTGGGACGAAACACTTCGGAGCCGAAACGGGCGATGTCGTAGCGGGCCGCTGAAGCCGCTATCATCTCGATGGCACAGCAGGCCAGCCCGAAAGTCATCGGCCAGATCGCCGACTTGCGCGCCCAGTTGAAGACGTAGTCGACCGTCGTCACTACGAAATTCTTTTCGAACTTATTCTCAATCCAGCCCATGAAAGCCTCTAACCCCGTAGCGCAATTGCGGAGCTTGGCAGGCCTGAGAGCGCAGCCGGCTTTGGAAGTCCGACTTCTCTCTGGAATGCCTGTCCGCGATCTAGGATGTCAACCCCAGTTTCGCCGATCGGGTAACCACGTCGCTGTGATGTGCGTCACAACAGAAAAGCAGGGCGCGGGGCATCCGGGGCTATTTTCATTTCCTCCCTCCGGTAGGAGGAGCCCGCCGGCGAGGGCGCCAGCGCTACGATTGCCGCCAAAAAATTCGTGCCTGCGGGCTTAGTTCTTAGCCTGCCCTGAGCGAGGGAAGCGAGTCGAACGGGCCCGCAAGACGGCTCAAGTTCGGTTTGCTCGCTGTAAGCAGCAAGGCTCCGATGCGTTTTATCTCGCGCATCTCCTGCACGGTGAAGACTTCGTTCTGATAGTCGTCCGGCGTGGGCGTCTCGTCGGGGATGTGATGGACTTCAACCTCTTCAAACAAACAGCGCTGGAGCATGGCTGCGTATTCCTGTTCGGAACGCATGTGTACCGGCACCTTGAGTTTCTCCGCACAGCGCCGGGAATGAGGATTGTCGCTGTAAAGATTGATGAGAATGAAGAGCCGTCCCCTGGGCGCCATCACCCGGAACAACTCGTTCAGCACCCGTTCCTGGTCGGGAAAATAATAGAAGGCCTCGATGGAGAGCACCTTGTCGAAGTAGTTCTCGTCCCACGGGATCTGCTCGGCCGAGCCCCAAACGAACAGCAGGTTCTCGAAGTCCCGTGAAGCTTCGCGTGCCCTCGCGATCATCTCGTCGGAGATGTCCAGGCCAACCACCTGTCCGAAACCGACAGGACCCTCGGCCACCAGACGCGCCACCAGCCTGGCCGCCCAGCCCGTGCCACAGCTCAGGTCCAGGACGCGCTCGCCCGGCTGCAACCTCATGCGGCGAATGGTCTGCGCGGCGATGCTGAGATGATGACGCTCCATGTCAGAGCCGCGTCCGGCGACCGCCCATTCGTTGAACTCCTGCCGTAGCCTCTCGTCGTTTTCGCTCTCTGGCATCGATCTGATTTCCAATCTGAAATCTGAAATCGAAAATAATCGGCTGGGCGGCCCGCTCAAGCCGTTGCTGGCTTGAGTGGAGCAGTTTCTCGACCAACACAAACTCATAGATAAAAACTATAGTGGGCGGGCACCTCTGAGCTCTTCTAGCCTCTGCTCGCGTGCTGCTTTGCATCGCGGCGTATCTATCGTGACTAATCCACTATCCAAACTACTCGCTACCCCATCGAAAATTACCACCAGATTTGAAAAGTTCCAGACCGCCTGAACAGTCGTAAATTTCGCGCCCAATCTGTTCTGGACTTCGTATCGTCTCGAACTTGACGGAGTTCCGTACTTCTCAGTGAGCTTCTGCAAAACATCGTCCGCATCCGTCACTCCAAGTGTATTGAACCCGATACCTTCAAGCTTGCCGTCCATTACCTGCCCGACTAGCGACATGCCACTGGCAATCTGGGGCCTGTCTCTGAACGGAAATTTGATGAGAATAGTTTCGTTTACAACAGGCGCGCCGTCTTTAGCCTTATCATGTCGCTCGTAGCACCAAAGCTGATCACCGCCGCTATAGATAAAATTGTTCTTTGATAATTTGGTGCGCTGGCACTCTGCCAGGTTCAATTCTGCCCCTATCTGTAGCCCGAAAACCTTTGTGTCAGGTGCGACTGACAAGTGCTGCGTAGTCGAATATTGGCTGAATGCAGAAGTTGCCGAGAGAAGCAGCAACAATGTTACTGCTCCACAAGTTTTCATGGGCGCTATCCACGGAATAAGTTACTACTTGTCTCTTCGGAAGGAAAGAACTCAAGAGCGGGATCGAGCCTAGCACCCCACACGCGGTGCGCCATCCTGCTTCCGAAAGTTTCAATTTCAGATTGAAAAATGACTTCCTGCTGTTTTTTCAATCTGAAATCTGAAATCAAAAAATCTGAAATTCTCTTTAATGCTATAGTCAACAACGCCATGGCTCAAGATGCAGACTGCCCCAAGCCGGCCGCCGAGGCTTCCCTGCTCTATTGCCCAACCTGCGCCCGCAAGGTGGAGGACCCGCTGGTCTGTGGCGACTGCTCGGCGGTGATCTGCCGCGCGTGCGGAACTCCGCTGGAGTCAGCCGACGAGCTGGCCATGGGATAAGCACATTTCAGCTCTCAATATTCCCGAAATGAGCACAATTGCTCAACCTCATGCGGGCGGAGGCGGTGCTGCAGAAGCGCGATGTCCCGGCGCGGCAGTTTCTCACGCAAATGGCTTCGCGCGGCATCAGGATCGTGCGACACTCAACCGTACCGGACGGCGAAACCTTCCAGGCTCAGCGGACAGGAGGAGCAGCCAATGGATGTTCAGGTTCGCTTTGCGATGAAACATCGCGCCCGCGGCGCCAATCAGTACCGCGCCAGCTCCAGCATAGCCGCCAGGATGTCGCTGGTCTGCGGCAGGATGGCGCTTTCCACCTCTGGCTGGTAGGCGACGAAGCTGTCTTTGGACGCCAGCCGCCGCACCGGGGCATCGAGCTGGTCGAACAGCTCGTCGGCGATGCGGGCGGCGATCTCGGCTCCATAGCCCCAGCTCAGCATGTCCTCATAGACAACCAGGGCGCGGCTGGTCTTGCCCACCGATGCCGCTATGGCCTCCCAGTCGTAAGGAGACAAGGTGCGCAGGTCGATGACCTCCGCCTTGGCTTCGTGCTGGCGTTCGAGCTCCTGCGCCGCCTGCAGCGAGCGCGGCAGAGTAGCGCCGTAGGTGATCACCGTCAGGTCGCTGCCTTCCCTGGCGACCTTGGCCTTTCCGAAGGGAACCATGTAATCGAGGCCGGGATAGATGGCGCGCCCGAAGGACTCGCGATATAGCCGCTTGTGTTCCAGGAACATCACCGGATCGTCGCAACGGATGGCCGTTCGCAGCAAGCCGGCGGCATCCAGAGCGTTGGAGGGAAATACGACCCTCATGCCGGGGGTGTGGGTGAAGATGCTTTCGCCGCTCTGCGAGTGGTAGATGGAGCCTCCGGTGAGGTATCCGCCGATGGCTACCCGCACCACCATGGGGCAGGAGAAGCCGCCGTTGGAGCGCCAGCGGATCAGCGGCAGCTCGTTGCGGAGTTGGTTCATGGCCGGCCAGATGTAGTCGAAGAACTGGATTTCGACCACCGGTTTCAACCCGCGCGTGGCCATGCCGACGGCGCGGCCCACGATGCTGGCTTCGGCCAGCGGCGAGTTGAAGACGCGCTCACTGCCGTACTTGCATTGCAGCCCCGAGGTCAGCTTGAAGACGCCGCCTTTCCCCTTCACCAGTTTTTCCGCCAAGTACTGGTCGCGCGAGCAATCGGCCACGTCCTCGCCGAAGACCACTACCCTGGGGTCACGCTCCATCTCGTCCCCCAGGCACAGGTTGATGAGATCGGCCATGGTCTTTTCGACCGGGGCCCGCGCGGCGCCTTCCTGAGCCGGCTCAAAGCGGGGCTTGGTCTCGAAGGCGGCCGAGGCGGGATCGAGGTCCGGCGAGTAAATGAATTTCTTGTAGCTGTCCTTTGCCGGAAACGTGGCCCGCAAGGCCTGATCGGCGGCCTCCTGCACCTCGGTGTCCACGGCTGCCTCCAGCTCGCCGAGCGCCTGCTCGTCGAGGA
>JBEKQR010000300.1:0-5881 GCA_049519515.1 Candidatus Korobacteraceae bacterium | reverse complement strand
GCCCTCCGCTTCCAGTTGGCGGAGAGCTCGGCCACGACCGACTACCTGACCGGACTGCCGAACGCAAGATCGCTATTCATGCACCTCGACGAAGAGATTGCCAGGTGTAATCGCGAGAGCACCTCGCTGGCGGTCATGGTCTGCGACCTGGATGGCTTCAAGCAGATCAACGACCAGTTTGGCCATCTGGAGGGGAACAAGGTCCTGCGGCTGTTCGCGCAACTGCTGCGCTCCGCCTCCCGTAGTTACGACTACGTTGGGCGCCTGGGCGGCGATGAGTTCGTAATCGTGGCGCCAGGGTTGAAGGCGGAGACCGCCAAGGCCAGGGGCGAGCGTATGAACGAGTCGGCCATGGAAGCGGGCATGCGCATCTGTGGCCAGCCTAGCCTTTCCGTCAGCGTGGGCTGCGCTTTCCTGGGCGAGGACGGCTCCGACGCCGAGCAGTTGCTGGCCGTCGCCGACCAGCGCATGTATGTGGAAAAACAGGAACACTACGACACAAGCAGAAGGGTGCTCACCTTTCCGGCGGCACAGGTGCAAACCAGCAGCACTATGTAAGGCATCCCAGAAGACCTGACAGCGGCGTTTCCCGGAGACCCCGGCAGCCAGCTCAGAGCCCAAGCACCGGCCGGTTGACCAGGGTCCCCGACAGAGGCGTTTTTGCGGCTGGCGGGGTGTCCTGGGCGTCCTCGTTTTATTTGGCGGATTCGCTTCCCACCGCGCCGGGTTTAATGACATACTTCCCTCTCCAGCGAGTGCGACCATGGGCCCTCTCTGGGAGACGACGCTGTGGTGCGGCATTCGCCGGATCAGGCTGCGGAAAAACGCGCCGAAGCAACAAGCGAGGCGCTACGGAATGTGATGACTAGAAGCGCCGTTAACAAGATATTGTAGTCTCATCCATTTCTAAACCTGTTTTTCCGCAGCCCAGAAGCCGCATGAAATACGGGCATCGCAAATTCGCCTGCCAGGAACTTGCAGCCAGCTGGCGCGCCGTTCTTCCACAGCCTCTCACGCGCCGGCAAGCGCAACCACGGCGTTTGCTGCGGACCGCAGATTTAAAGCAACCAGCGCAAGGTTTGTTTCCCCTAAATCACTGTGAACCAGGTTCTAATCAGCTCTCGCGAGCAGAGGAGGTTCTATGCCGATTGCGCGACTGAAACAACTCCTGGACCAAAACAGCATCCGGTACGTCATCCAGAGCCACTCGACGGCCTACACCGCGGCGGCTACGGCCGCCATCACGCACACGCCGGGAAAGGAGATCGCCAAGGCGGTAATGGTGTCGATCGACGGCGTCCTGGCAATGGTGGTTGTGCCCGGATCGAAGCACGTTGATTTTCGTGCCTTGAAAACCGCTCTTGGCGCCAACGAGGTCGTCCTGGCACACGAGCACCAGTTCGCCCACGTGTTTCCCGATTGCGAGGTCGGGGCCATGCCGCCGTTTGGCAATCTGTATAACCTGCCGGTCTTCGTGGACGAAAGCCTGGCTGAGGACGCCGAGATCGCCTTCAACGCCGGTTCGCATCGTGAACTGCTGAGGCTTGCCTACCGCGACTTTGCCAACCTGGTAAAGCCCAGGCTCGTCAAGGCGGTTACAGAAAGCACGGCGCAGCGGCTGGCGCGGCAAACCGCATGAGTTTGTAGCGCCGGCGTCCTCGCCGGCGGGCTGCGTTTTTCTCCCGCGCTGGTCCGTGCTCCAGTCTGCCTGAAACGGCGCCAACCTTCACTAATCAGCTCTAGAAGGCGCGCGTCGTATATCGCCAGGACAGGGCCGGGCGCTACATCGCACACTTCAAGAACGCCGCTGCATCAATTTCGCGGCCCGAGCACTAATATCAGCCGGAAATTAAAATGGGCCTGCCGATAAGGAGCGGTGACGATTTCCTTATCCGCAAGCCCACTCGATCCTGAAACGGATCGGAGGTGATATCTCCATGCTAGCGCCGTGGCGGGTAATGTCAAGGAAACTTGAGTGTTCCCGCCGGTTTTTTTTGACAGTTGCAGGACGGCGGGCCTTAGAAAACCTTAGGACAGCGAGGCACATTTCACAGGCGATGAATTGACATCAAGCCGTTAAAATGTAATGCTTTGATGGATACTACGTCGAGAGCTACCTCGAGAGCCCTCACTTTCCGTTTACAGGCACTCACTTCAGAATGGAACAAACGCTTAGGCAAGTAGGCGAATTACTGCTTGGAGCGGTCCCCACGGCTTTGCTCCTGCTCCTGCTTTACTGGGCTTTTTCCGCCCTGGTTTACAAGCCGTTGAGGGAAACCTTGGCCGAGCGCAGAAGCAGGACTGAAGGCGCAATCGAGAAGGCGCGGGCAGATATTGCCGTGGCCGAGGCCAAGACCTTGGAGTACCAAGCCAAGCTACGGGAGGCCAGGGTGGCAATCATCCGGGCGCAGGAGGCCCGGCGCAACCAGGCCCAGCAGGCCAGGGACGAGGCGGTAGCGGGGGCCCGAAAACAGGCCGACGATCTGATTGAGCAAGCCAAAGCCCAGATTGGGCTCGACGTTGCCGCCGCCAAGCAAGGATTGCAGGCCGAAGCCGGGCGGCTCGCCGAGGCGATCATTCGCGCTATTCTCCAACCCGCCGGCAAGAGCGAAGCTCCGGCAGCAGGGCGGCGCTGATGATGAATTACCGTCCACGAATCATCCGCAACTGCCTGGGATTCCTTCTGGCTTTCTGCCTTCTTCTGTTCTGCGCAATGGCTTTTGCGCAGACGCACTCATCCCCGCAGGTCCAGGCACAACACTCGCCGGCAACCCCGGTCCCGGCAGCCCAGCACGGCACGCCGCCCGCTCCTAGTGGCAACGCGGAATCCGGCCGCGAGTTCTCCGCCCAGACCAGCCCAAGCGAAGTCGAAGAAGAAGAAAACGCCCAATTCAAGCACTCCAAGGCGGTGGTTTGGATCTCCAGCAAGCTCGGACTGAGTGCCGGGGCCGGGTTCTGGATCTTTACCTGCATCAACTTTGCCATCATCGCCGGCTTTCTCTACTGGGTGTCGCACACCAACCTGGTGCAGGCCATGCGCGACCGCACGGCCACCATTCAAAGGGGAATCGAAGAAGCGCGCAAGGCCAGCGCCGAAGCCAATGCCCGCCTGCGCGAGGTTCAGGAGCGGCTGGCCAAGCTGGACCTGGAGGTGGCGCAGATACGGGGAAGCGCCGACGCCGATTTCGTGGCCGAGGAGCAGCGTATCCGGCAAGCCGCCGAAGAAGATGCGCAGCGCGTGGTTGAGCAAGCCAAGTCGGAGATCGAGGCCATGTCGAAAAGCGCGCGGCGCGAACTGAAAACCTACGCCGCCGAGCTGGCGGTGGAACTGGCGCGGAAAAATATCAACGTCGATCCGCAAACCGACGCGGCGCTCGTGCGCAGCTTCGCCAGCGAGTTGGGGAAGGACGGCAAATGACGACGGCCATTGTCAGCCGCTACGCCCGCGCCTTCTCCGATGTGGTGCTGGAGCTGAAGCTCGACCCGAAACAGGTGACGGAGCAACTGCAGGCCGTGGCTGGGCTCTACCGCGCCAGCCCGGAGCTGCGGCGGGTCTGGGATAGTCCGGCGATAGCCGCCGAAGACAAGCGCGGATTGCTGGATGCAATCGCGGAGCGCGACGCCCTCCAGCGTCCGGTGCGCAACTTCCTGGCGGTGCTGATCGACCATGGCCGCATCCACGATCTGGAACTGATCGCCCGCCAATTCGAAACCGAGTTGAACCACCGCCTGGGCATCGTCGAGGCGGAGGTCACCAGCGCCAGAAAGTTGGAGGAAGCGGAAAAGCACGAACTGCTGGCGGAGGTTTCGCGGGTGACCGGAAAGCAAGTAAGCGCCAGGTACGAGATCGATCCTTCACTGATCGGCGGGGCGACGATTCGCGTCGGCAGCACGGTTTACGACGGCTCGGTGCGCGGGCAATTGCAAAAACTAAAGGAGCAGTTGAGCAGCGAGTAGGCGAGAGCCGCGCGGCGGCGATGTGGCGGGGTCCTCAGCCGTGCCCCACATCTGCCGTATTTAGCAGATGTGGGATGGCTTCAACGCTGGAAAGCGACGGAAGATTATCGAGCCCCGTAGGGGCGGCGCATAGGTTCTCACGCATACCTTGCCGGCCCCTTAACGAGAACTTAATAAGGAACTGAGAACCGAGAATATGGCTCAGATCAAAGCAGACGAAATAACCAAGCTGATTCGCGAGCAGATCGAAAACTACGAATCCAAGATCACGGTGGACGAGGTCGGCACCGTCTTGTCGCTGGGCGACGGCATCGCCCGCATCTATGGCCTGGAAAAGGTCATGGCCGGCGAGCTGCTTTCCTTCCCGCACGGGGTCGCAGGCATCGCCATGAACCTGGAAGAAGACCAGGTGGGCTCGGTGCTGCTGGGCGAATACACGGAAGTCAAAGAAGGCGACGAGGTCAAACGCACCGGCCGCATCATGAGCGTGCCGGTGGGCGACGCCATGATTGGCCGTGTGGTCAACGCCCTGGGACAGCCGATTGACGACAAGGGCCCCATCCAGACCGACCAGTACAATCCGGTCGAGCGCATCGCTCCCGGAGTGGTCGAGCGGCAGCCGGTGCGCGAGCCCATGGCGACCGGCCTGAAGGCCATTGACTCGATGATCCCCATTGGCCGCGGGCAGCGCGAGCTGATCATCGGCGACCGCCAGACCGGCAAGACCGCCATCGCCCTCGACACCATCCTCAACAACAAGGGGCAGAACCTGATCTGCATCTACGTGGCCATCGGGCAGAAGCGCTCGACCGTCGCCCAGGTGGTGAAGATTCTGGAAGACAACGGCGCCATGGCCTACACCGTCGTGATCGTGGCCTCGGCCAGCGATCCGGCGCCCATGCAGTACATCGCCCCGTATGCCGGCACGGCCATTGCCGAGTACTTCCGCGACAGCAAGCGCCACGCCCTGTGCATATATGACGACCTCTCGAAGCACGCAGCGGCGTATCGTGAAATCTCGCTGCTGCTGCGGCGCCCGCCGGGACGCGAGGCCTATCCGGGCGACGTTTTCTATCTCCACAGCCGGCTGCTGGAACGCTCTTCCAAGCTGAGCAACGAAAACGGCGGAGGCTCCATCACCTCGCTGCCCATCATCGAGACCCAGGCCGGCGATGTCTCCGCTTACATTCCGACCAATGTAATCTCCATCACCGACGGCCAGATCTTCCTGGAGGCCGATCTGTTCAACTCCGGCGTGCGCCCGGCGGTGAACGTGGGCATTTCCGTGAGCCGCGTCGGCTTCTCGGCGGCCATCAAGGCGATGAAGCAGGTAGGCTCCAGCCTGAAGCTGGAGCTGGCGCAATACCGCGAGCTGGCGGCCTTCTCCCAGTTCGGCAGCGACCTGGACAAGGCCACGCAGGCGCAGCTCAATCGCGGCGCCCGCCTGGTCGAGGTGCTCAAGCAGGACCAGTACGAACCGCTGTCCTTCAGCAAGCAGATCATGATCATCTTTGCCGGCACCAACGGCTTCTTCGACGACATGGCGGTGGACGACGTGCGCCCCTTCGAGAAGGCGCTCTACGTCCACCTCGACAACGCCCGTCCCGAGGTCTTGCGGGCGCTCGAAGAAAAGAAAGCGCTGGATGACCAGATCAGGAAGGATATGGTCGCGGCCATCAAGGAAGCCAAGGAGCGGTTCCTGGCGGAGAAAAAGGAACAGAAGGAACAGGCTGGCGCGAAGACCGCGCAGGCGGTGTGACAGCCGGTTAGGTAACCATGGCGACCATTATCGACATCAGGCGCCGCATTCGCAGCGTCAAGAGCACGCGGCAGATCACCAAGGCCATGAAGATGGTCTCGGCGGCCAAGCTGCGCCGGGCCCAGGACCGCGCCCTGACGGCGCGTCCCTACGCGCAGATGATCG
>JBEKQR010000299.1:0-7136 GCA_049519515.1 Candidatus Korobacteraceae bacterium | reverse complement strand
AAGTCCGCATTTGACTTGCTGGGGTGCCTTGAGCCACGCCGTCCAGAGCCAACAAAAATGCGGGCTTTAGCCCCTGAGGGAACACGCCTTATTCCCCGGGAATGTTTTGAAACAAGCTCTAGTGGTCCACGCGCCGTCGCTCAAATGATGTGGAGGTTGCCACGCCAGACCTAACGCGTACTCCGGAAGGGAAAAGGCTCATGACCAAGCGCGAGCGAATGCAAGCCGTGCTTCACGGGAAGCCGGTGGATCGCACCGCGCTGAGCTTCTGGTGGCATTATCCAGCGGTCGACGATAGCCCCGAACTCCTCGCCGAGGCCATCGTCCGCGACCACCTCGCCTACGATCTCGATTTTGTCAAAATGATGCCCAGCGGCACGTACGGCGTGGAGGATTGGGGCTGCCAGGTGGGGGACCCGGACCCGGTCCTTGGGTTCAAGCGGCTGCTGGCTGGTCCCATCCGCGTCCCCGAGGATTGGCGAAAGATCACCCCCCGGGCTCCTGACCAAGGGGCCCGGGGGCGCGAGCTCCGGTGTCTCGAGCTCGTGCGGAAGGCCCTGCCCGAGGCGCTCATTCTTCAGACCGTGTTCAGCTCCCTCACTACTGCCGCCAAGCTGGCCGGCAGGGCTCTACTCCTGGAGCATCTCCGGAGTCGCGAGCCCGAGGTCCTGGCAGCGCTGGAGGCCATCACCCGGACCGAAGAAGCCTACATCGCCGCCTGTCTGGAACGTGGAGCCACCGGCGTCTTCCTCGCCACCCAGTTCGCCGGAGAAAACTTGCTGACTACGGCCGAGCACCACCGCTGGTGTGCGCCGTTCGAGGCGCGGCTCCTCGGGTGCCTCCGTGGGCGCTCGGAGTTCTCGCTTTTGCACCTGCACGGCCAGGACATCTTCCTCGACCGGTTTATCCGGTACCCCATCCCCGCTTTGAGCTGGGAAGATGGGTCGTTGACAATGGCCGAGGGACGCCGCCGTTTTCCGGGCATCGTCGTCGGCGGCTTGGATCGGGCTGGGTGGGTGGTAGCAGCGCCGCCGGATGTCGTCCGGACAAAGACTCGTGCCCTCTTGCAAGAAATGGGACCGGAGCGGTTCATCCTCGCTCCCGGTTGTGTCATGGCGCTCCGGACGCCCCGGGAAAACCTCCGCGCGGTACGCGAGCTGGTGGGCTGATCGAGCGGTAGCAGCCCAGGTGAAGAACTCCTGGAATCTGGTCAACCTCAAACCTGGAGAACGTCTTTCTCGCGCGCCACCCATTGATATAAGACAGGATTCACGAAGAATCCAAGCAGCAGGCGCGAGAGCAAGCCGGCGACAACGACAATGGCAAACGGTCTCTGGGTGTCGGAGCCGATGCCGTGCGAAATGGCGGCGGGCAGCAGGCCCAGGCAGGCCACCAGCGCCGTCATCATGATCGGCCGCAGTCGCAGCAGCGAGGCTTCGCGGGTAGCGGCGCGAATCTCCATGCCTTCCAGCCTCAGCTTGTTGATATAGGAAACCAGAATGACCGCGGTTTCAACCGACACGCCCAGCAGGGCTAACAGTCCGAGCACCGAGGAAACGCTGAACGGAGTATGGGTCAACTTAAGCGCAATCAGCGCACCCACCGGCTCCGTCATTATCACTCCTAGCGCAATGGTAAAGGGGAACTTGAAATTGCCGTAAAGCGCGAACAGGATCATGAAAATGATCAGCACCGCCAAGGGCCCGATCACGTTGAGCTGCTCCTTGGCTGCCAACAACTGGCCGTATTCCCCGCCCCACTCCATGCGGTAACCTTCCGGGAGACTGACAACCTTATCGACTGCGGCCTGGCCGTCCCGCACCGCCCTCTCAAGGTCGCGCCCTTCGATGCTGTACTGCACGCCGATATAGCGCGAATTGTTTTCCCGGTAGATAAAGGAGGCGCCGCTGCTCTCTTTGATATTAGCCAGTTCTTTCAGAGGGATTTGCAGGCCGTCTGGCGTGCCCACCAGCAGGTTGCCGATTTGCGCGGGACCGCTGCGGAACTGCGGCTGCATGCGTACGACCAGGTCGAACAGCTTTTCGCCCTGGACCACCTGGGTGGCCGCCTGCCCGCCAACCGCGGCCTGGATGACGGACTCCACATCCGACACGTTAACGCCGTAACGCGCGATCTTCTCGCGACCGACGTCGATCAGCAGGCTGGGCTGTCCGAGTTCGCGGACCACGGTCAGCTCGGTAAAGCCGGGAACCCGCTCCAGCACCTTCTTGATCTGCAGCGCCTTGTCCTGAAGGACATTCAGGTCGGAGCCGTACACTTTCACGGCGAGCGCGCTCTTCAGGCCGGTCAGCGCTTCGTCGACGGCGTCCTCAGCCGGTTGCGTGTAATTGAAAATAATGCCGGGATAGGCGGTGAGGCGGCGGTTGATGGAAGCGATCAGTTCTTCCTTATTGCGTATTCCGTTTTGTCCCCAGGCCTTGTCATCGTAAGGCTTCAGCCCGACGTAAAACTCGCAATTGAAGAAACCTGTCGGGTCGGTGCCGTCGTCTGGCCTTCCCAGCTCGGAGGCGACCGTCGTCACCTGCGGGTACGACATCATGATGGCGCGCAACTGCGGCGCAATCTTCGATGCTTCTTCGAACGAGATGGTGTAAGGCATGGTAGCCCGCACCCAGAGCGCCCCCTCGTCCAGGTGCGGCATGAACTCGCCGCCGATGAACGGGGCCAGCAACAGCGTAAGGCAGAAAATTACAGTAGCGAACAGCATCGTCCGGCCAGGATGGTCCAGGCACCAGTCGAGTTTGCCGGCGTACCAGCGCTTGATGGCTTCGTAGGGGCGATTTTCTTTCTCCCGCACCCCACCCTTGAACCAGTAGGAAGCAAGCACGGGAACAAGCGTCAGGGTCAGCACCAGAGCGCCCAGGAGCGCGAACGACATGGTGTCGGCCATGGGGTGGAACAGCTTTCCCGAGGGGCCGGTCAAGGCGTAGATCGGCAGGTAGCCGGCGATGATGACCGCTACCGAATAGAAGATGGGGCGGTCCACGTCGCGGGCCGCCGCAAGAATGACCTCTTTCAGTTTGTATTGCTGCCCCGCGCGGTTGGCCAGCTCGCGGTAGATGTTCTCCATCATCACCACGGTTCCGTCGATGATGATTCCGAAATCGATTGCCCCTATCGACAGCAGGTTGGCATCGACGTCGTGCGCGTGCAGGAAGATGAAACTGAACAGCAAGGAGAGCGGGATAGTAAGGGAGACAATGATGGCGGCGCGGAAGCTGACCAGGAAGAAGATCAGCACGAGAAAGACCAGCAGCATGCCGCGCAGCAGGTTCGCCTCCACCGTGCGCGTAGTCAGATTGACCAGGTCGCGGCGGTCGTAATAAGGACGAATCTTCACGTCCTTGGGCAGGATCTGCCGGTTGAGCTCCTCCGTTTTCTTCTCCACCCCCTGGAGCACGGTCTGGGTCTGCTCGCCGCGACGCATGAGGATGACGCCTTCCACCGCGTCGTCGTTCTTCTGGAATCCGAACTGGCCCAGCCGCGGGGCATGGCCGATTTCCACCTGGGCAATGTCGCGGACACGAATCGGCACGCCCTTGTTGGCGCCGACGATGATGTTTTCGATGTCCTTGGTGTCGCGTACCAGGCCGATGCCGCGCACGTAATAGAACTGGCCGCCCTGCGAATAGAAACCGCCGCCGGCGTTGCTGTTGTTGTTCGATAGCGCCTGTACCACCTGCGGAACAGTCAGGTGGTAACCGTATAACCTGGCTGGATCGAGCAGCACCTGGTACTGCATGGTGGTGCCGCCGAAGCCGGAATCGTCAGCCACCCCGGGCACGGATACCCCGGTATCTTCATTTGTCATCGGAGCTGCGCCCATTTCCAGCGCAACCGGCACCCGGCAGTTCTGCGCCGACCAGACGAACGTAATCCGTGTCGCTGGCACGACCTTTTCATCCACCGTGCCGACCACCTGCGATGCGACCTTGGGCGCTTTGCAATAGAAACGGCTACCGGGCAGCGGACAATAACCAGCCGCGTGCTGGCTCTCGCTATGGATCCACAGCCTTGTGGCTATAGGTGAACGCTGTTGCCGCCTCGCAAGCGATAGAGAACTTGGTGCAGCACAAACATAACCAGTAGAATCCCGCCAAAGGTGCAGACTATCGTAGCTCCGGTCGGCAGATCGAGGAATACGGAAAGATATACACCGAACGCCGAGACCAGCGTGCCCATAGTCCAGCCTATGGCCAGCCGTGGCCCGATCCGGTCAGAAAACAACATGGCGCCGACCGAGGGCACAATCAGATAACAAAAGACCAGCAGCACACCAGCTATGGCCACCGACGAGGTTACGACGAAGCCGAACGAGGCATAGAACAGAAAATCCCAGAGGCGAAGCGATATGCCTTCCTCCTCCGCCTGCTTGGGGTCGACTGAGATAAGTAGGAACTTGCGGCGGAAAATGTAATGAAAGGCCCCGATACCGCCGTACATGAGGGCCGTCTTGATGACATCGTGGGGTGAGACTGCCAGGATGTTGCCGACCAGCATGTCTTTGAGGTGTTCGGTTTCGCCAGTCGCCTTGCTCATGGCCAGAATGGCGGCAGCGGAGGCAACCGCATAGGTAATGCCGATGAACGCCTCCAGCGGAACCCTGCTGGCCCGGCGAGAGCGGGCCAGAGCAAAGATGCCGGCGCCCATGAAAGTAAATGCCAAGCTGATCCAATAGGCTTCGCTCCCATGCGGGTTCATGCCCACCAAAATAGCGATGGTAGCGCCCAGGGCCGCAATTTGTGCCAGCGCCAAGTCAACGAAAATCACCCCGCGCTCCACCACGTGCACGCCTAGGTAGGCGTGTATTCCGGTCAAGATCAAACTTGCCAGGAACGGCAGCATTAAGAATTCAAGCATTTCCATGAGGCCGATTCATCTCCGTTTGCGGCAAACTTTATTGCGGCACTCTACGGCAAACTCTTAAAGGCATCGATGAGCTTCCGGATATCGTAATCGAACAGCTTGAAATAGTCGGTTACGGATTTTTCGCCTCCGACCGAGGGACACATGACCAGCACCTTGCCTCCGGTCTCGCGCGCAATACTCTCCGGCGTTTTCAGGTCGAAGTAGGGCTCGACCATCACGATCTTGACCTTGTCGCGCCGCATCTCCTGGATCAAATCAAGCGTATGGCTTGGGGTGGGCGGGATTCCGGGGCGCGGCTCCACGTAGCCCACCACCTGCAAATGGAAATGCCTGGCGAAGTTGGGCCACGAGTTGTGATAGGAGACGACCTTACGGCCTGCATAGGGACGCATCTCGTCATCCCAGTTTTTTTCCGCCGCCGTAAGCCGCTTGTCGAAATCCTCAAAGTGCTGCTGGAAGTAAGCGGCATTCGCAGGATCGAGCTGGGCCAGCTTGCCGGCTATGCCCTTGGCGATGCGGCGCCCATTGTCGGGATCGAGCCAGTAATGGGGATTGCCTTGCGGATGCACGTCTCCCATGGCGCGGGTGATCTGGCCTCGGGGTATCTCCAGGATCTCGGCGAACTGGGAAGCGTCGAGATAGCCGGCGGAATTGGGCTGAATGCGCGGGTTGCCGCATTGTGTTACCAGCGGTGGCAGCCATCCGATCTCCAGCTCCAGCCCCACGGCGATGAGCAGGTCGGCGCGGCGGAGCTGCAACAGGAAGCTGGGCTTGGCTTCCACGAAGTGCGGGTCCTGATATCCCCTGGCGATGGAATTCACCGTGATGCGGTCGCCGCCCACCTCCTGCGCCAACGCCGCCAGGTCGGTGGTGGATGTTACCACGTTGAGTTGCTTTGCCTGCGCCAGCGGCGGGAGCATGGTGACGGCGAGCAACAGCAGCGCTGCCGCTCCGGGAAAAGTACGCAAGAGTTTCATGAATCCTTCCACCCGGCTAGAACGGGTGGGCGCCGTGCGCGCCCAGCACAAACTGTATCTGCGTCAATAATTCGTTGGCGTTCCTCCCCTCAGCATAGCGGGTCGAGCGATACTGCCCGCGGAGCTGGAGGAATTCGCTTGGCCAATAGGTAACGACGAGCGAAGTGCCGTTATCGGTGCCGGCCGATACGGATCGCTGCGAGGAGTCGTAGCGGCCACCGATAAACCATCTCCTGGCCAACTGATAGTCCGCCGAAACGTAAAAACCAAACGAGCGCTTAGTTGCCGGAGCGTACTGCGCCGGGGAGGTGGGAATAGCGCCACCGGCCAATAACGAGTTCAATTGCTGCCGCTGGTTCCATATCAATTCGCTGCGCGCGATGAAGGAATGATAAATGGAACGGCGCAACGGCTTCCAGCGCACGGTGGCGTCAACGCCGTAGAGGTAGGTGATGAAGCTCCTGCCAGGAAAGGCCTGGTCAACATTAAGAGGTACTTGGGATGCGGTAAAGGGGTTGGGGACTGGGTTGGCCAAAAATGTATTGCCGAGATCACTGTGGCCGCGGGCAAAGGAAACGCCCAGGTCGAGGTTGGTGGACTCGGTTATGTCCCTGTAGCCGCGCAGGTGGGCGACGGTGCTGACACCGCTCTTGCTCCCCGAAGCAAACAGCGGGTGAGCGAGCGGATCGCCCGAATCTCCGCGGAACAGTTGTCCGGTGGCTTCCAGGAAAATCTTCTTCGGCCCGGCGAAGTTGCGCGTAACCGAGAAGCCGGCGTCGTTGATGCCGTCCTCGCCGCCAACCAGGTTATCCGTCACTAGCGGCCGGTCGGCCCAGGGCATAACGTGGTTATGCATGGTGTTGACCTTGCCGAATGCAGCGCGCATTTTGCCCACCTTGGCAACAAACCCGGCCGGTAGCGAGGTAAAGGTGATGTAACCCTCTTCCACCCCCACGCCCTCTTCGCCGAAGGTCAGGAAGAAATCGGCGCGCGCATAGGGATCGACGATGGCCTGAACGCCGAGCTCGGACTCATGCAGCTCGAGGGAGCGGAACTGAGTCTGCTGCGCGCGCAGCGGAGGTGAATTGCCTCCTGCCGAACCCAGGAAGTCGCCAATCATACTGATATCCGGATTGAGGGCCTTGGCCAGGGAGGTGGCACCGCCTAGCGACCGGGGAGCGCTAGCAGGCGCTTCGCCAGCCGGCTGCGCGCCCCCGGTCTGAGGCGCAGCTTGCGGGCCGCCGGGAGCGGTTTGCGCCCCAGCAACCG
>JBEKQR010000298.1:0-5937 GCA_049519515.1 Candidatus Korobacteraceae bacterium | reverse complement strand
TTTGGGGTAGCTTGACAATCGTGGGAGAATTGCTGCATGGCAGAAAGACCGATATGGCAGGTATGGATGAAGGATAGCCGGAAAAGGGCTTTGGCGGGCGGGGTACTTGTGTTAATCATTCTTTTTTGGGGCTGGTATTCAAGGGCTTCGGTGGGCGAGTTAATTGTACTATTCATTCTGTTTCTGGTCTGCTTTGCTCGGGGATGAGTGGCAAAGCAATCGCGGGCGGGTTAATCCTTAGTTCCCGGGATCGTCGATTAGCTCGTATAGCCCATCGCCCAAGCGGAAGGCTTCTGGTGGAGTGCCCCTCAGCACATAATTACCTTTCACTTTTCTATCTCTTGAGATTGACTGATTGGCTGGCACGGTTCGGATGGTATTTGGAGAGAACCGCCCCACGAGATGCAGCCGAATGTCGGCAACGCGCCACTGGCGGGGGATGCGTCCGTGCCTACGTAAATCCAGAACCGACTCCCAGAACGTCACGCTCGCATGTTACACCCCGTCTGTGGAAAACGAAACTAACCCACTACCGACCCCAGTAAAAGAAAAATTACCAAGGCCATATTTTCCACTTTACTTCTTAGTCAACAGGGCGTAAAGCGAAAGCGTATGGTGAGTAACTCAAATCCGGTAGAGGCGGCCCTGGCGGGGTTTTACCGTTTTTACCGAAAAAGCCAGTTCCGAGGGGTCAAAAACCACTGTCCCGCAGTACCGCCAAAAATCTAACCAGTTCAAGACGCAGCGTTTTACCAGTGCTACAGTTGTTCTGAGCGGGACCGGGCTAAAGCCCGGTGCTTCCACTATTGCTGGTGTTTGTGCCCGACCGCAATCGTTCGCTCGCTGGCGGCGGACTCGATGGCCGCGAGCACCACGGACAAAGACTGGATCGCCTCCGGACCATCCACTTCGGGCTGGCGGCGCTCGCGAACGCAAATGACGCCGGCGCGGCGGCACGCCTCGACAATAGCGTAGGCATCGACGAGATCGTTGGCGATCGGCTTTTCGACGAAGACATGTTTCCCGGCGGCGGCAGCGGCTTCCACTCCCTCCCGGTGCTGGGAATTAGGGGTCGTCAGAATGACCCCTTCGACGTCTTCCCGCGATACAAGTTCGCGCAGAGAGCCAGCCGGCTCACAGCCGAACTTCCGGGCAAAAGCCGCGACTTTTTGTGGACTGCGCGAATAACAGGCAGTCAGAGCCAGATGAGGGCTTTTTTCGAGGACCGTCGCCAGCACATCGGACCACCATCCGATGCCGACGATAGCGACCTTCAATTTATCCATCTTTCTCCGAACCCAGTCGCACCAGGGTACGGCTCCAGTCGCTGTCCTACTTGCCCGCAGTGGCGGCCAATGACTTCACGGCCTTCGCCTCCAGGGTTCCCTCTTGCCTGTCGACATCCTCCAGCTCCACGCCCTGAGTCTCTCGCAACATAATCAAGGCCGTCATGGCTATCGCGCAGTAGACCAAATACACGGCCGGCAGGTAATACCACTTACCTAGATTAGTCCCTATCAACGCTGCCAGCATGGACGGCGCCACCATTCCACCCATAACTGAAGAGAAACTGTAGGCGATGCCTCCGCCGGAGTATCGGTACTTGGTAGGGAAGCTTTCGGTGGTCAGCACCGGGAGAATCCCATGCATCAACCCGAGTCCGAACAACGAGATCAGGAACTGAAACACCATCACGAGCGGTATATTCTTTCCTAAGATCGCGCCAACGTACGGGAAGGATAAGAGGGTGGTGATTCCTATGGCTATGTAGGCCATGCTCTTTCTCTTCTTGGCCCACTCCGTCAAAGGACTGGCCGCCAGCATGCCCGCCACATCCGCCACCCTGCCCAGTGTGATGGCAAGAGCGGTGATGGTCAACGGCAGGCCGGCAAGGCGCATGAAGGCTATTATGTAGGTCCCGCTCACGTAGCTATCCATATGTTGGAATGCTGTGATCAGGGCCAGGAGAAATACCGGCCGAGAGTACCGCTTGAAGACGGCGAAGCTCGGCATCTTGGCTCGCTGTGTTTGGTTCAGCTTGTCAAAAAGCGGACTCTCGGCAAGCTTGTACCTTGCCAGGAGGGCCGGGATTACTACCACCGCAGACAGCATCATGCTGATCCGCCACCCGATTCCCATGAACGTGTTGCCGAATGCGAGCATTGCACAGCTCGCTAATATTGACCCCAGGGGCATGCCCATGTTGGTCATTCCGATCCAGAAGGTACGGTGCTTTCGCTTCGCGCTGAACTCCGCCATCAGCGAACTGGCGCCACCGAACTCTCCTCCGACTCCAATGCCTTGCACCATTCTGAGCAACATCACGATTATGGGCGCGGCAATCCCGATCCTTGCGTAGCCAGGCACTAGAGCCACCGCAAACGTGGCAATCCCAGTCACAAGGATGTTGGTCACAAAGGAGAATTTTCTGCCTATCCTGTCACCAAAGTGTCCGAATAAGAACGCACCCAAAATCCGCGCGGGGAACCCGGCCCCGAACGCCAGGTAGGAGAGCACGAGCGCCTGGTCGGCGGGCAGATTCGGGAAGAACAGCTTGGGGAAGACAGTGGCGGCGGCGTAGCCGTACAGGAAGAAGTCGTAGAACTCGACCATCACACCGGCGGTGGTCGCGAAGGTGAGAAGCACGAGGGTCTTGATCCCGGCTGCAGAATCACTCGCTGGCACAGAAGCCCTGCCAGATTCGGCCATATACTCTCCTCCTCATAATTGGGGTTTAACTCGAGGTCGGGTTGCGATACCCCCCTTTTTGACCTGGGACGGCTTGGCCCGCATTCACGCGTTTACGGCAGCCAGCGAATACCCGATATCAAAGGCTTTCTTGTTTTCCTCCTGCATCTTCGGTATTCGTTCCAGCATGACCTTCAGGATGTTTTCCTTGCCCAAGGTCTTCTCCATCAAATGAGTCAGGAAACCGAGGGCGATGACGTTGGCGTAAACCTCCCTGCCCAGCTCTTTCAGGGCGATGTCGCGGGCGGGGAGCGGCACCTGGCGGCAAGCGAGCGCGTTATCTACTTCGACGTAGTGGGGATCGTAGATGATCAGCCCATCGCTGACCAAGTGCTTGAACTGGTTGTAGGCGGACTTCGAGAGGGCCACCATGAAGTCCGGATTTTCGCACACCGGGCTATCCACCGCTTCGTCGGAGATGACCACCTGCGCGCGCACGTACCCGCCGCGGGTTTCGGTTCCGTGGCTGACGAGCATGGTGGTGTACAGGCCTTCGTTGACCGAGGCGTTGGCAAGGATCTGTCCGAGCCTGACAACGCCCTGGCCGCCGAAGCCGCTGACCAGCACTTCCAGCCTGTAACTCATTACAGTGTCCCCCTCTGAACGTTCCTGGTGAACTCGAACAGCCGGTCGGCAAACTCCTGGCGGGTGTTGCTCGCGTCCAGGTAGATGCCCGTCCGGAATGAAATTTCTCCATCGGGCACCTTGTCATGAAGACGATAAGTGTGCTCCTTGATCCACGTTTGCATCGCCTTGGGATTGCGCGTGCCGAGGGCGCGGTCGGAGAAGTTGGTGACGCACGGATAAATGACGTGGATCAGAGAGAGTCCCTTGTTCTGGAGGGCCTTCTTAGCGCTCTCCACGATTTCCGGTCCCTGCTGGCTGGTGTGCCGGGCAAGGAAGGTGGCGCCGGCGTCCCTGAGAAGGTTCAGGACATCCACGCCATCCTGCATGAAGTTGTACTCGTAGCTGCCATAAGGAGAGCTATCGGTTTTCACGCCCAGCGGAGTGGTCCAGCCGTACTGGCCGCCGGTGGACATGTATCCGAGGTTGTCGCACACCACCACCAGCATGTGGGCGTTGCGGCGGGCGCAGTGCAGCAGGTTGAGAAGGCCGATGCCGAAGGCGTCGCCATCTCCGACCGTCAGCACGAGCTTCTTGTCCGGCTTCAGCGCGATGCGCAGGCCGGAAGCGATGGCGTAAACGCGGCCATGGGTGCCGGCGAAGTTGTCGCCCTTCCAGGTCCCGAAGGTCTGGCGCCCGGCGCAGCCGATTCCGGTTCCCCAGACTATGTCTCCGGTTTCCAGGCCCGACTCGTCAATGGCCTTGACGATCGCCTTCTGCACCTGGCCCAATCCACAACCGCTGCAGGCGTTACTCGGAATCTTTCGTGGTCTCAGGTATTTCTGTGCCAAGTAGTCCATCGCTACCATACCTCCCATTCCCATTGGTTGGCCTTCAGAGGCTTGCCGGCTATCATTTGCTCGGCGCAGTCGATCAGCTCGGCTACGCTTGGTAATTCTCCGCATTTGCCAAAGAAGCCGACCCGGCTGCCGGTTGGAGCGCAGCGCTGCACTTCGCGCACCAGCTGGCCGTCGTAGTTCAATTCGATCGACAGGTAATTGGTTTTGAGCTTGAAGAGTTCGTCGCAAAACGGCCATAGCGAAATCAGCCGGATGCAGCCAACCTTCAGGCCGCGTTTGCGCGCCTGCTTGGCGGCGCTGAGCATGACCCGCGAGGGCGCTCCGTAGGCGACGAACACCACCTCCGGATCATCGTCCAGGAACAGCGCCTCGTAGCGCCGGATCACGTCCTTATGGTTCCGCACCTTATAAATCAGCCGGTAAGCATGCTTGTGCTGCGATTCCACAACCTCGGTGTCGTAGCCTTCTTCGGTGGGAGTCCAATCCGAGCAGCAGCCGCCGGTATTGTGTCCCAGCACGACCGGCGGAACGTCGAGAGCGTCAGTGGGCGGATAGAATACCGGCCCCTGGCAGATTTCCCGTTCCTTGAAGCGAAGCCCCATCTTCTCCATTTCTTCCTTGGTCTCGGGGATCTCAAGCGTTTCCCAGCCATCGGTCACCAACTGATCGGCCAGGATGGTTATGGGCATGCGAAAGCGTTCCGAGAGGTAGAAGGCTTCGACGGTAAGCGCGAATACCTCCTGTACGCTATTGGGCGCCAGTACGATTGCCTCCAGATTGCCGCCGTGGGTCGGATAGCGGGAGTTGTAAAACTCTCCCTGTCCCGGGGCGCCGGTGATTCCGGAAACCGGGCCGACCCGCTGCGCATTGACCACCACCAGGGGAATCTCCGAACCCAGCGCCCAGCCATACGGGTCGCCGTAGAGCACGAAGCCCGGCCCGGAGGTCGCGGTCATGGCTTTCAGTCCGCCGAGGGAAGCGCCGATGGCGATATGCATGCCCGCCATTTCATCCTCGGCCTGTATGTAGTAGCCGCCGACCTGCGGCAGAACGCGAGACATGTTTTCCGCGATTTCGGTGGCCGGCGTAATGGGGTAACCGGCAAACACCTTGCAGCCCGCCAGAATGGCCCCTTCAGTGATGGCGCGGTTCCCGGTATCAAAGTATCGCTTCATTGACATGCACCTGCTTTCTGCACACTGATGGCGAAGTCAGGACAGGCATAGAAACAGCGCAGGCAGCCGACGCAACGGTCGCCGCCCACGGCCTCCATCGGCTGGTAGCCGCGGTCGTTGAAAGTTTCCGATTGCTGGAAAACTCCCAGGCCGCAGGCGTCGCTGCAGTAGCCGCAGGCCTTGCAGGCGGCCAGATCGACCTCGACCGAGTGCGTGACCTGGTCGCATCCCAGGCAGCGGCGGGCTTCACGCCGGGCGGAATTCTGCGAATAGCCCTTTTCCACCAGGCTGAAGCTGTTCAGCCGCGAACCGAAGTCGACCGTGTCGACATAGGTGCGCATTTGCCCCATTGGCGCGGGCTCCTGGCGCGCGGGAGAATCCGCAACCAGTTCCTCGGCGATGATTCCCTTGCCTCCCAAATACCTGTCCACCGCGGCGGCAGCCTGCCTACCCTGGGCGATTGCCTGGATGATCGACGCTGGACCGGTCACCACGTCGCCGGCGGCAAAGACTCCGGCGCGGCTGCTGGCAAAGTTGACGTCGACCTTCAGCGTTCCTTTCTCGCCGGCAGCGAGCGTAAGCTCGTCGGC
>JBEKQR010000297.1:0-5969 GCA_049519515.1 Candidatus Korobacteraceae bacterium | reverse complement strand
CCGCCAGCCACCCGGATGCGGGCACTGCGCTGTTCGCCGTAGCGGACCACGGTCGGCACGGCCGTGACTGGAATGATGCCTGTAGGCAGCACATGCTCGCGGATCAGAGCATCCAGCAGGGTCGATTTGCCCCGCTTGAACTGCCCTACGCAGGCAACATAAAAGCGCCCCTCGGCCACGCGCTCGGCCAGTGAGCGGGCGTCTGCCGCTGCGTATTCCGCGCCGAACTCGTCGGCAATGGCTGCCAGTCGAAGAAGAGCGGCATCGCCTTCAAACGCGGGAGCTGGGTTAGCGTCGCCCCCCGGGTCTTGCGTCCGTACGCTCTGACCATCGGTTAGCGGATTGGATCGCGCAGGCATTCCTGCCTCCACCTCTTTCAGTTCGCACTCTACCGCGGTTCCGGCTTCACCGACTGCAGCCGGAAGTCTATATACAGAGGCGCGAGCTTCACGTGTTCGCCAAGGCGATATTTTGACATGCGCGCCATCTTGACCATCCTCACGATAGCGCCAGGGTTGCCGCCACTTAATTCAACAATCCTGGCAGCGAGCTCGTCAAAGTTTTCCGCTGCCAGCTTGTGCTCTTCGGCAACAACACGAACGAAGCTACGCGCCGTTTTCGGATCGAAGTTCTTGATGGCAAACTTGTCGCCGCGATCAGGGAATAATGGCCCAACGAATCCCGCATCTTCCATGTGCGCCGACCGCGCAACCGCGATGACCGGGATGGAACAGGAGATCATCAACTCCCTGACAACTGCCGCCATGGAATGAGACGGCCTGTTCAGGTGGTCGAGGACGATCATGTACCCCGACCCGCGCAGAACCTTTGTCACTATGCCCTTAAGCGAAACAGCCGTGATTGTCCCTGCGGGACGAGACCCCAAGGCGTGGAGCATCGCCGCGTCCTTCTTTCGCGCCAGCGCGCGGGCAATAGCTCGAAACACCGCCTGCGGGCTGCTCGACTGCGGGCAATACAACAAATGCGGGAACTCCGGCAGCACGTGTTCGAGCAGCAGCGTCTTCCCTGCTCCCGCCGGCCCGTGGAGCAAAACAGAGATGCGTTCTCCGAGCCGGCGGCGCAGAGCCTCGATTTCGTCTATTCGGTCGAAGACCGTCATAGTCACGGCACCGCGGCCGGCCCTTTCTCCGGCAGGACGTACCGATGCAGTTGCCGGGTTGAATGGAATATCTCCTGTACAAGCCCATTCAGTTCCGCAATGCCTGCTTTAGACACTTGACCGTAGCCGCGCATCTTCTCCGGCCTGAGTTCTTCAACCGCAATCTCGACAAACGTCAGGGCTGTGTGGATTGCATGAGAGGCGGCGATCTTCGGCTGCTCAGGATTAATGCCCTGGCCGGTAACGATGCCGATAAGCTGGGCGCGAAGCCGTTCGATATGACCTGCAATCCCCTGGCGCTGAACCGGCAAAAGATCGTCGACATACTTCGGGAAAACCGATCTCGATTCAGTGCTGCTTAACACCGCTTCTATGTCCACCAGCAGCTTATCGATGTGCTGGCAAGCGGCAAGCAGGGCGCGCTGCTGATACTCGTTTAACGGGGATTCATTTGGACCAGCTTGCGGATCTGTTTTCATGAAAAGGTTCCTGAAACTCCAGTTCCTTCTCTTGTGCTTACGAGATCGCCGATCGTCCTGCCCCCTCGTTACTTCACAACCATCACCGGGCAATCTGCGTATCGGAGGACCCGTTCAGAAATGGAACCCAGTAGCCATTTGCCAAAGCTGGAAACCCCGCGGCGGCCCAGGATGATGAGATCAATGTCTTCGATTTCCGCCTTGTGCACGATCTGCTCGGCGGGATGACCGACGGCGATTTCCGTTTGAATGTCGAGCCCGGCTTCGGCGCGCTCGCGAATCTTCCGGAAGCCCTGCTCGTAATGCTCACGCGCATCGTCCAGAACGGCCTCCAGTTCAACGCTGGTTGCCGGCTCAGGCGGGCGCGCCACCGCGAAAACCAGCACCTTTGCATCCACCGATTGCGCCAGGGACAGAGCTATATCCACGGCTTTTTCCGCCTGTGCCGAACCGTCGTATCCGACCAGTATTTTATTGAAATGCTGACTGTATCTGCGGCCTTTCATCGGCTTCCCTTTCTTTCAGAGGTCGCGTAGCCGCCGGTGACCACCGTTCTCCGTCCGGCTCTGTCTCACATTAATCCGCGCTGGGCACTTCCACTGCCGCCGCCACCGCCGGCACCGGGGTTTCTTGAGATTTCCGCGGCAGCAGGTGTCTGGGCAAGAAGAAGGCGTTGGCGATCATGGTGGGCACTACGGCGCTGCCGATCACTGTTGCCACCAGAAACGAGTATTGTGTCTGGTCAATGATGCCGTGGGACAAGCCAAACAACGATGAGATGGTACCAAACGTCAGGCCCGTGGACATCATCAGGGTGTAATAGAGTCCCTCGTCGCGCTGGTACTTGAATGCCCTGACCGTGGGCCAGAGCCCGGCCATCTTCGAGATCGTCTTGGCGAAGAACAGCGCCACAAAAACAGCGGGCGCGGCTATCAACGCGGAAACCGAAACAAACGAGCCCGCCCGGATAAAGTAAAACGGCGTCAGCAGGCCAAAGGTAAGCGTGCGCAGGCGGCGGATAAGGGCGTGGTCCTTGCCCACCGTGCCCGCCAGCACCATGCCGATCATGTAGGCGGGCAGCACGCCTTCGCTCCCAGCCCAGACCGCCAGCCCGGCCATGCCAAACAAGATGAACAGGAGGTATTTCGCCTCCAGCTCCGAAACCCGGCCGCCATAACGCCTGAAAAAGCGCGGAGTCGCCACCGGCAGCAGCACGAACACAAGCACGGAGACGACGACGAAGATCAGCGTCCGCAAGGTAAACGGCGAAAACAAAAGTCCCAGCTCGATTACCGTCCCCAGGTCGTTGATAAAGCAGGCCGCGAGAATGGCCTTGCCGAACTCGGTCTTGTTAAATCCCAGCTCCAGCATTACCGCGTACACCACGGCGACCGAGGTGGTAGACAAAGCCACTCCGGAAAGCCAACTCGCCTTCACGCTACACCCCAGGAGGTAATGGGCAACCGCCGTGGCTCCCAGGAACGGGCCAAAAAAGCCGACCAGGCCGACCGCCGTTGTCTCTTTCCACTTGGTGTGTAAAACGGCCGGGTCAAGTTCCGCGCCGGCCAGGAACGTGAGAACCATTGCGCCGGTGCCCGCCAGGAAGGTGATCCATCCCGTGTTGGCGCTCAACCCGCCCTGAACGATGAAGGTGGCGATTAACAGTTGTGCGACCACGCCCACAATGATTTCAGTCAACGCGGTCGAAATCTTGAACCAGTTGGCGAACAGCGTCGCGATCAAGGCGAGGCCAATCCAAACAGAGGCCAATACCCACACTTGTCCCATCGTGTGTGCTCCAGTTCTGAAATGTGTGGGATCGTTGCCGGGAATACTCCCAGGACGATATCCCCAGGAGTCATCATCTGTCCCCGGCCTGAATGGATGGGGCAGCGGTTAGGGCGAACTCCTTCGCCGCTGAAATCAATATAACAGATTTTGACGAACTGAACAGCCCGCACGGTAGATCAACTAACTCCGAGTATCAGCGCCATCCTGAATATGGACAAGATTGGATGGGCCCCTGCCCCGTGCACCGGTAGTGCGTAAAAAGCGTGTTGCCGGGATTACACAGTACCCGCGCCCCCGCGCTCAGACGCACTCCCCGCTCTCTTGTTACAATTCTGTATTCGGCTTACCTTGGCGATGCATTCAGGCGGAAGCAAGAGCAAATTCGACGGGAATGCCGATGGAGGAATCCGCAAGGCGGTCTCATAAAATCATGTATCGTTGGTCTCAACTTTTCATTCCTACGCTTCGTGAAGCCCCGGCTGACGCGGAAGTCGCCAGTCACAAGCTGCTGGTGCGCGCCGGCTACATACGGCAGCTCTCTGCCGGCATTTACAGCTATCTGTTGCTGGGCCAGCGGTCCATTCTGAAGATCAGCAACATCGTGCGCCAGGAGATGGACACCATCGGGCAGGAGTTCTATCTGCCGAGCCTGAATCCGCGCGAAATCTGGGAGGCCAGCGGCCGCTGGGTGGAGATGGGCGACAACATGTTCCGTCTCAAGGACCGCAAGGGCGCCGACCTCTGCCTGGGCATGACCCACGAAGAGGTGATGACCGACATCGCGCGCAAGGAGCTGCGCAGCTACAAGCAACTGCCGCAGATCTGGTACCAGATCCAGGTGAAGTTCCGCGACGAGCCGCGGCCCAAGTCGGGACTGCTGCGCGTGCGCCAGTTCACCATGAAGGACTCCTATTCCTTCGACCTGGACGCCGCCGGGCTCGACGTGAGCTACAAGAAGCACTATGACGTCTATTGCCGCATCTTTGACCGCTGCGGGCTGAAGTACGTGGTGGTGGAGGCCTCCTCGGGCGCCATGGGCGGCTCGCAGTCGCACGAGTTCATGGTCCACACCGAGGCCGGCGAAGACTTTGTGGCAAGCTGCGCCAAGTGCGGCTATGCCGCCAACCTGGAAAAGGCGACTTCGCGGCTGGCGCCGGTCGAGGACCTGCCCCTGAGCGGCGATGGCAAGCCTGAGCTGGTACATACCCCCGGAACCAAGACCATCGACGAGGTTTCCGCCTTCCTCGGCCTGCCGGTGAACAACA
This sequence comes from Candidatus Korobacteraceae bacterium, assembly GCA_049519515.1. Classification (GTDB taxonomy): domain Bacteria; phylum Acidobacteriota; class Terriglobia; order Terriglobales; family Acidobacteriaceae; genus CAWBRT01. Next base: position 1,314 of record JBEKQR010000297.1, on the reverse strand, counting down.
ACGTAAAGTCGCTGGCCTATATGGTCCACGACGGCTCCCTGCCCCAGCAAGGGCAAGGGGCGCGGGCTGGAGAAGGAATCGAATATTGGCGTCCGCTGCTGGTGCTGATGCGCGGCAACGACCAGTTGCACGAAAGCAAGCTGGCCGCCGCCCTGGGCGGGCGCGAGTTCCGCCCTATGCACGAGGATGAGATCGTGAGCTTTTTCGGCTCGCCGGCGGGTTATCTGGGTCCGGTGGGGCTGAAGGTGGCAAAGTCAGTCGAGAGCGGCGGCAAGCGCAGCTACGCGGGCGATCCGGACGCCTTCATCATCCTGCTGGACGAGGTGCTGCGTGGCCGCAAGAATATGCTCGGAGGGGCCAATAAGGAGAACCATCACCTCCGTAATCTGACCCCGGATGTAAACTTTCAACACACTGGCTATGCCGACCTGCGCAGCGTGGTGGAAGGCGAGGGCTGTCCGCGCTGCGGGCATCCGCTAAAGCTGGCCAAAGCGGTGGAGATTGGCCACATCTTCAAGCTGGGATACAAGTATTCGAAATCGATGGGGGCCAGCGTGCTGGACAAGGATGGCAAGGAAGTAACGCCGATCATGGGCAGCTACGGCATAGGCATCGAGCGCATTCTGACCTCGATCATCGAGCAGAACCACGACCAGGACGGCTTCTGGCTGCCGCTTAACATTGCGCCCTTCCAGGTGGTGGTGGTGCCCACCAACGTGGCCGATGCCAAGCTGGCCGCGGCCGCCAGCCAGATCGCGGGCGAACTGGAGAAGGCAGGGGTGGAGGTGATACTGGACGATCGCGACGAGCGTCCGGGGGTGAAGTTCAAGGACGCCGATCTAGTGGGAATTCCCTTCCGGATTAATGTTGGCAAGAAGCTCTCCGAGGGTAAAGTTGAGGTGATTACCCGGTCGACGCGGCAAAGCCGGGATGTCACAATTTCCGAGGTTGCCAAGGTCGTCGGAGAATTGGTCCGGTCCGCAGGCTGAGCCCGGGGTCCCAGGCAAACGCCGGTGTTGCGTTTGCCGGGGTGGTGTGAAACGTCCTGCAGGAGCACGTCATGACAACTCGGCTCAAAGCGCTGATCTGGCTTCTGGTGCTGGTCTCTGCCATGTACGTCGTTTCCCGGGTGGCGCCGGTCTGGTATGCGAATTACCAGTTCCAGAGCGACATCGAGCAGATCGCGGTGACGGAATCCTATTCCACGCGGACGGAAGGAGAACTGCAGGAGATCGTCGCCGCCCGGGCCAAGAGTTATGGAATCCCGCTGCGGCCCGAGCAGATTCGCGTGCAGCGCATTGGCACTCAGCTCGC